>NZ_JBFODV010000158.1:0-27352 GCF_040908495.1 Aeromonas sp. R1-1
ATCCGCTGACTGCGCACAACTTCCCCCTGTAAATGCAACACGCCCCCGGATGGGGGCGTGTTGTATCTAAAGCCAGCCAAGCGCTTTTGTTAGACCACGCCAATGGCCTATGGTCGCTCGCCAGCGGCCAGACGGCGGTTGATATCGGCAATCACCGGGGCGATGTCGGCAAGGGTATCAATCACGTAGTGCGCCCCCGCCGCCCGCAGTTTGGCCTCGGCCGGTGCGCGCCGGGCGGCGATCTCCGCCTCGCTCATGGCGGCAAACTCGTCCCAAGTGGCGCCAAACTCGTTGCCGGAAACCGACAATCCCACCGTCCACATGCCCGCGTTAAGCCCTTCGCTGATACCCGGCACGGCGTCATCCACCTTGATGCAGCGATGCACCGCGCTTACTCCCAGCTCAATCACGTTGGCCAGCGCCATCCAGGGGCCGGGGCGACCGCCTGCCTTGAGATCGTCGGTGGCGACCCAGTGATCCGGGCGATAGCCGTGATCGGCCGCAGCAGGTACCAACGCCTCCATCACCGGACGGGGGTAACCGGAGCAGGAGCCGATTTTCATCCCCTGCACCCGCAGCGCGTCCAGCACCGGCAGCACACCGGGGATCGGGTCTGCAAAGCGGGTCACCGCGGCAATCTGCAGCGGCATAAAGGTGTGATAAATGTGGTCCACCTCGGCATGGCTCATGGGGTGGCCAAAGCGGGCCTGCCAGCGCGCATCCACCGAGGGCAGACGGCCCAGCACGGCGATATGATCCCACTTGCCCAGCCCCATGGGCTGGCGCGCTTCGTCCAGGGTCACGGTGAAGTCATAGGCGCGGGCGAAGGCCTCTACGAAGATGGAGGTGGGGGCGAAGGAGCCGAAATCGACGACGGTACCGGCCCAGTCGAGGATCAGCGCCTCTACGTCGGTGGTCGGGTCGATGGCAGTCTGCAAGTCAGTCATGGTGATGTTCCTGTTTCTGTGAAAGTGCGATCTCGCCCAATGCGCGATCGAGAATGGAAATGGCGCGCACCAGATCGGCGCGGGCGATATTGAGCGATGGCGAGAGCTGGATAACGTTGCCCTGGGAGACCTTGAAGCTGAGCCCCAGCTCCAGACAGCGGTAGAGCAGCCGCTCGGCGGCCTGGCTATTGCGGGTGCGACTCTGATGATCGACCACCAGATCGAGCGCCCAGAGCATACCGATACCGCGCACCTGCCCGATCAGCGGGTGACGCTTAGCCAACTTGCCGAGCTCGGCCGCCATAAAACCGCCATCCTCCTGCGCTTTTGCAAGCAACCCCTCTTCGCGGATGGTAGCGATGGTCGCGAGGGCCGCCGCGCAGCCGATAGGGCTCTTCTCGTGGGTGTAGTGACCGAGCGAGATGGCCGCAGCCTGATTGAAACGGTCGCGGGTAATGAGAGCCGCAAACGGTACCACCCCGCCCCCCAACCCCTTGCCCAAGCAGATAATGTCGGGCTCGATGCCAAACTCTTCAAAGCTGAACCAGTGGCCAGTGCGCCCCAGGGCATTGGGGATCTCGTCGACGATCAGCAACACCTTGTGGCGATCGCAGATCTCCCGCACCCGCTGCCAGTAGGCTTTCGAGGGCACCTGTACGTCGGTGTTACGGATGGGCTCGGCGATAAAGGCGCCTATTCCTCCCTCCTTCTCGATGACGTACTCCAGATAATCGGCGTAGTGCAGGTCATCCCCCTCCCCGCGATACCAGACGCCGCGATAACGGGTGGGCGGCGGGATGCGCTCCACTCCGGCCATCAGCGGGCCCATGCCAGCGCGAAAACAGGCTTCACCGCCGACCGAGATGGCATCGAGAGAGGCGCCGTGAAAGGCATCCCACAGGGACACCACCTTGCTGTTGCCGGTGATGAAACGGGCAAGCTTCAGGGCAATCCCCACCACCTCGCTGCCGCCGGGGGCGAACAGCACCCGGTTGAGATCGCCGGGGGCCAGCTCGGCCAGGGTGCGGGCACAGTCGATGGCAACCTGATGGGTGTAGCGGCGGGGTGCAAACGGCAGATCGGCGAGTTGCTGCTGCACCGCGGCCACCACCCTGGGGTGGCCGTGGCCCAGCTGATGGACGCTGTTGCCGTGAAAATCGAGGTAACGCTTGCCCGATACGCTGGTCAACCAGCTCCCCTGCGCCCCCTCGATCAAATCCAGACAGGGGGTGGAGAGGGCCTGATGGAGAAAGTAGCGGCTGTCTTCCGCCAATCCCGCCTGTACATCTTCGCTCTGGTCAGCCCACCAACGCGCCCGCCCCTCGCCGAGGTTGATATTCCCTTCGCTATCGGAGCGGCCACTGCCGTGCAGCTTATGGTCATGCAAATCGCGGCCACGCAGATCACGACCCTGAGCCAGCATGTTGGTCATCGCGCGTCCCCTTGCCAGTAGCAGGCGCTGGCCATGGCGGCGAGCAGATCGCGCACCCGCTCAGGGGTCACGTCGCCGATATTGCCGATACGGAAGCAATCGGCTTGCGAGACTTTGCCCGGATAGATGACAAAGCCCTGCGCCTTGAGCCGCTGGTAGAAGTCAGCGAAGCGGTAGTCCGGGTGGGTCGGAGAGTAGAAGGCGGTGATGATGGGAGACTGCCACTGCTCGGGCAGCAGCGGCGCAAAGCCCAGCTTAGCCATCCCCGCCACCAGGGTGCGCTGGTTTTCGCTGTAGCGCTGATGACGGGCTTCAATGCCCCCCTCCTCGTCCAGCTCGCGCAGGGCCTGGGCAAAGGCGAGCACGGTATGGGTGGGGGAGGTAAAGCGCCACTTGCCCCCCTGCTGCTCCATGGTCTGCCACTGGGCGTGCAGGTCAAGGGAGACCGAGCGGGCACGACCGGCGCAGGCCGCCAACGCCACGCGGCGGGCGATGACAAAGCCAAAGCCAGGCACCCCTTGAATGCACTTATTGGCGGAACTGATCAGAAACTCGATGCCAAGGCGGCCCATGTCGATGGGGATGCCGCCAAAGCTGCTCATGGCATCAACGATCAGGCGGATGCCGCGGCGCAGGCAGAGCGCAGCCACCTCATCGAGCGGATTGAGCATGCCGGTGGTGGTCTCGCAGTGCACCATAGCCAAGTGGGTGATCTCGGGGTGACGCGCCAGCATCGCCTCAATGGCGGCGGGTTCCGGGCGGGTTGTCTCGCCGCAGTCGAGCTCGTGGTGACGCAGGCCAAGGCAGCGGGCCATCTCCCCCATGCGGGCACCGTAGGCGCCGTTGTTGATGATCAGCAGACACTCATCGACACCTATCGCCGAGCCCAGCACGCTCTCCACCACATAGCTGCCGCTCCCTTGCAGCAGCACGGCGCTGTAGTCACTTTCATATTCAGGGCCAGTGGCGAGGCGCACCAGCTCGCGGCGGATGGGCTCCACCACACCCTGGTTGTAGTCCGCATCCCAGGTGCAGCTGTCTTGCAGCATGGCGGCGCGTACAGTCGCGGTGGTCGAGAGGGGGCCTGGGGTCAGCAGCAGGTAATCGACGGCGGCAGGGGCCGCAGGAATATGGGTCATGACTTCGCTCCTTTTGGTATATACCAGAATGAGCGCATTGTGGGTAACTGCCCCGCCAAGGTCAAAGGGGTGGCGCTACGTGCAACAAAAAATTCATTTTCAGCGCCGGGATCGCGATAATCTAGGAAGCCTGAACAGCAGGGGCGATGCTGGTATCTACCAGCGCATGTTGATGTTGCCGTGTACCGACCGGGCAGATGACCTGCCCTGTGCCCGGCCTATTGCCCAACTCATTGCACAACTTATTGCAAAACCAGGGATTTTCATGAGCAAACCCCAATATCTGCAGATCAAGGATGCCCTCGCCAACCAGATCCTGGCGGGGGGTCTGGCCCCCAACGACAAGCTCCCCTCCGAGCGGTTGCTGGGGGAACTCTATGGCACCACCCGGGTTACCATCCGCGAGGCACTGGTGCAGCTGGAGGCGAACGGCCTTATCTATCGGGAGGATCGCCGCGGCTGGTTCGTCACACCGCCACGCTTTCGCTTGAACCCCAGACGCACCTCCAACTTTCACCAGATAGTGCGGGAGCAAGGGGGTGAGCCGCGCACCGAACTGCTGGAGAAAAGCCGCCAGGCGGTGCCGCCCGCGTTGATGGCGCAGTTGCAGCTCAAGCCGTTTGACAGCCTCTTTTTGCTCAAGCGACTGCGCTACGCCAACGGGCGTGCCATCTGCTACTGCGAGAACCACTGCCTGCCTGAGCGGGTGCCCGGCCTGCTGGCGCTGGATCTCAACGGCAGTCTGACCGAGATCTACCAGGCCCATTACGATCTCCACTACGCCCGCATGCAGGTGCGCTTTTTCCCCACCGCCCTGCCGGACGAGGTGGCCAAGGCACTGGGGGCCACCGCCGGCCTACCCGCCCTGCGCCTCGAGCGGCTCAACTTCGATCAGCACGGCCGGGTGCTCGACTTCGATCTGGAATACTGGCGCCACGACAGTCTGGAGATCGAGGTGGATACCCAGGATTAGTCACGGATAAATCAGGAACGGCAAAACGTCACGGGGCTGTCACGGTCACGTCATAAAGATCCCCTAGCCTCTCTCTCGACCAATCTGGTTTATACCAAACCAATGTAACTGGAGAAGAGGATGAAACAGGGAACCCATCTGCTGGCCGCCGCCGTACTGGCTGCCATGACCGCCCCGGCACTGGCCGCGACCGATCTCACCGTCTACACCGCCTTCGAACCGGAGCAGCTCAACGAGCTGAAAACCGCGTTCGAACGCCAGCATCCGGATATCAACATCAAGTGGGTGCGTGACTCCACCGGCGTGGTCACCGCCCGCTTGCTGGCAGAAAAAGCCCAGCCCAAAGCGGATGTGGTGTGGGGACTGGCCGCCACCAGCCTGATGCAGCTCGATCAGCAGCAGATGCTCAATGCCTATGCACCGAAAGGACTGGACAAGCTCGACAGCCGCTTTCGCGACAACAAGGCCGAGCCGCACTGGATCGGTCTGGACGCCTTCTTCAGCGCCATCTGCTTCAACAAGGTAGAGGCCGAGAAACAGGGGATCCCGGCCCCCACCAGCTGGGCCGACCTCACCAAGCCCATCTACAAGGGCAAGGTGATCATGCCCAACCCCAGCTCCTCCGGCACCGGTTACCTGAGCGTTGCTGGCTGGCTGCAGACCATGGGCGAGCAGCAGGGCTGGCAATTTATGAACGGCTTGCACCAGAACATCGACCGTTACACCCACTCGGGCTCCGCCCCCTGCAAGCTGGCCGCCAGCGGTGAAACGGTGATCGGTATCTCCTTCGACTTCCCGGCTACCAGCCTCAAGGCCAAGGGAGCCCCCATTGAGGTGGTGTTCCCTAAAGAGGGGTCGGGCTGGGATATGGAGGCCGCCGCCATCATCAAGGGCACCCCCAAGCTGGAAGCCGCCAAACAGCTGCTCGACTTTGCCGCCACCGAACAGGCCAACGCCCTCTACAACAAGTCGTTCGCCGTGGTCGCCATCCCCGATGTAGCCCAACCGAGAGCGGGCTATCCGGCGGATATCAAAGGCCAGATGATCGACAACGACTTTAGCTGGGCAGCCCGCGAGCGTAACGCCATCCTGGCCCAGTGGAGCGCCAGCTTCGACGGCAAGACCGAAGCCAAACAGTAAGCGTGAAGGGCGGCGGTTTGTTCACGCCAGACACACCGCTGCCAATAAACTGCCAGTCGAAGGCCAACAGGTGTTGGCCTTCACTTTTTGGTTTTAACTTCCCGAGTTTGCATTGCCTTCAATTAGCGATGCTTAGTCCATTCGCACAGTGCCCAGCCACTTGCTGGTGACCCGATGTCATTTGACTGTCATCAAGCTGTCATCCCCCGATCACCTGACCGTCACACTTCACCCGCAAACTGGTATATACCAAATCAGTAGCGAGTCGAACCATGACCCAGCCCTATCTGGACATTCAACATCTCAACAAGCAGTTCGGTGCTTTTCAGGCCCTCAAGGGGATCTCTCTGACCATTGAGCCGGGGGAGTTTATCTGCTTTCTCGGCCCCTCCGGCTGCGGCAAGACCACCCTGCTCAGAGCCATCGCCGGACTGGATCTGCCGGACAGCGGCGAGATCTGGCAAGGGGGGCGCAATATCTCCCGCCTGCCGCCCCAGGAGCGCGATTTTGGCATCGTGTTTCAGTCCTATGCTCTCTTCCCCAACCTGACGGTGGCCCAGAACATCGCCTTCGGCCTTGAGAATCAGGGGCTGGCGCGGGATCTCATCAAGGAGCGGGTGGACCACTGGCTGGGGCTGGTGGATCTCACTGCCCAGTCCCACAAATACCCGAGCCAGATCTCCGGCGGCCAGCAGCAGCGGGTGGCGCTGGCCCGGGCCTTGGCCCTCTCCCCCGGCCTGCTGCTGCTGGACGAGCCGCTCAGCGCGCTGGATGCACTGGTACGCACCCATCTTCGTAGCGAGATCCGCGCCCTGCAGCAGCGCCTTGGCATCACCACCATCATGGTGACCCACGATCAGGAAGAGGCGCTGACCATGGCCGATCGCATCGTGGTGATGGAAGGCGGCCGCATCGTACAGGTGGGCACCCCGCAGGAGATCTACCACCAGCCTGCCAGCCGTTTCGTGGCAAGCTTTGTCGGCACCATGAACTTCCTCGACACCCTGGTGCTCAGCCCCACTCAGGTGCGCCTAAACGAACAACCGCTGACACTTGCCAACCGGGCCGCGGCCGGCAGCAAATTGCAGGTGGCAATCCGCCCCGAGGCGATCACCCTGAGTGCGCCGAGCGAGCCGTATCTTGGGCAACATGGCATTGAAGCAACCATCGATCAGGTGGAGTTTCTCGGCGCCGCTCAGCGCCTGATCTGCACCGCCGACACCTATCTGGGCCCGCAGCAGATCCTGGTGGAACGCCCGACCCACGAGCTGCCCCGCCACGAACAGGGGGGCTGGCGCAGCGGCATGCGCTGCTCGCTGCACTGGCCCGCCGGAGCGATGCAGCTGTTTGAAGGAGAGCGCCCATGACAGCCCCCTTCGCAACCTCCTCTCTGCTGCCGCCAGCGACAGCCCGGCAAGACGCCCGCTGGCAGCGGCTCTGTCGCGGCTGGAGCCGGGATCAGCTGCTGCAACTGATCCTGCTTGCGCTCGGTATCGCCCTGCTGGTGGGGGGCCTCTTGCTGCCGCTGCTCACCATGCTGCAAAAGAGTCTGCAGGATGAGAACGGCCTCTGGGTGGGGCTTGCCAACTTCAGCGCCTACTTCGACTCCCCTCATCTGGGGCGCACCATCGGCAATACCCTCTGGCTCGGGGTGCTGATCACCGCGCTGGTGGTGACCATCGCCTTTGGCTACGCCTATGCCCTCACCCGCACCTGCATGCCGGGCAAGCCCCTGTTTCGCCTCATCGGTTTGATCCCGCTGTTGATGCCCTCCCTGCTGCCCGCCATCAGTCTGGTCTACTGGTTTGGCAATCAGGGGATCGCCAAGGGGCTGCTCGGCGGCGAGAGCATCTACGGCCCCATCGGCATTGTCATTGGTCTGGGCTTCTGGTGCTTTCCCCACGCCCTGATGATCCTTATCACGGCGCTAGGGCAGAGCGACGCCCGCCTCTATGAAGCCTCCCGGGTGCTGGGCAGCAGCGGCTGGCGCACCTTTGTCACCGTCACCCTGCCCACCGCCCGTTATGGCCTGCTCAGCGCCGCCATCGCCGTCTTCACCCTCACCATCTGCGACTTCGGGGTGGCCAAGGTGATTGGCGGCCAGTACAGCGTGCTGGCCACCGACATCTATCGACAGGTGATCGGGATGCAGAACTTCTCGCTGGGCGCCGTTGCCAGCGTCACCCTGCTGCTGCCGGCGCTCTTGAGCTTTGCCCTGGAGCACAGAGTGCGCAGCAAGATGCAGGAGCAGAGCAGCACCAAGGCGGTGCCCTATCAACCCAAACCCCATCGGCTGCGGGATCTGCTGGCGCTCGGCTGGTGCACGCTCTGGGCCCTGCTGTTTCTGGCGCTGGTGGGGATGGCGGTTTACGGCTCGCTGGTACAGTTCTGGCCCTACAACCTCGCTCTGACGCTGGATCACTATGCCTTTGACAGCAACAGCGTCTATGGCTGGCAGCCCTTTACCAACACCTTGCAGCTGGGCCTCTATACCGCGCTTATCGGCACCGTGCTGGTGATGGTGCTGGCCTGGGCGCAGGAGAAGGGGCGCCACTTTGCGCCGCTGCGCCAGTTGTTGCATCTGCTTGCCATGCTGTCGCTGGCGGTGCCCGGCATGGTGCTGGGACTGGGCTATATCTTCTTTTTCAACGGCAATCCGCTCTTTGGCAGCCTCTATGGCACTCTGCCGCTGATGGCGCTCTCCTGCGTCATCCACTACTACACGGTGGGTCATATGACGGCGCTGACCAGCCTCAAGCAGTTGCCCAAGGAGCTGGAGCTGGTGGCCATCTCATTGCGCATTCCGCTCTGGAAGGCGTTCTGGCGAGTCACCCTGCCCGCCTCCCTGCCCGCGCTGCTGGAGATCTTTATCTATCTGTTCGTCAACGCCATGACTACCACCTCGGCGGTGATCTTCCTCTATTCGAGCGACAGCGTGCTCGCCTCCATCGCCGTGCTCAACATGGAGGATTCCGGCGATACCGCCGCGGCTGCCGCCATGGCCACCCTGATCCTGCTGGCCGCCGCCACCGTCAAGCTGCTCCAGCTCTTTTTGAGCCGCGCCCTGCTGGATCGCACCCAGCGCTGGCGCCACCAATAACCTTATCGAGGAGTCATCATGTCCACTCTCCCCTTCTGGCTGGCCGAAGCGCTCGCCGCCGAACAACCCGCACCGCCCACGCCCCTAGTCGGCCACCACGAGGCCGATGTCTGCATCGTCGGTGGCGGCTTTACCGGGCTGTGGAGCGCCATCGCCCTTAAACAGGCCGAGCCCCACCTGCACGTCATAGTGCTGGAGAAAGATCGCTGCGGCAGCGGTGCCTCCGGGCGCAACGGCGGCTGCCTGCTCACCTGGTCGGCCAAATACCTGACGTTAAAGCGCCTGTTTGGCGAGCAGCAGGCCGCCTGGCTGGTACAAAGATCCGAGCAGGCGGTGCACGAGATCGCCCGCTTCTGCGAAACGTACAGCATAGAAGCAGAGCTGAGGGTCGAGGGCACCTGCTACACCGCCACCAGCGATGCCCAGCGCGGCCTGATGGAGCCGGTATTGCAGGAACTCAAACGCGCAGACCTTAACCAGTGGCAAGTGATTGAAGAGGATAAACTGGCGAGCCAGAGCGGCTCCCACGTTCATCTGGAGGGGCTCTACAGCCCCCACGCGGGTTCGGTGCAACCGGCACTGCTGGTGCGCGGCCTGCTGCGGGTGGCGCGGGAACTGGGGGTCGAGGTCTATGAGCACTCCCCCATGCAGCGCCTTGAGGCGGGTCAGCCTGCACGGGTACAGACACCGCGGGGTGAGGTGCGTGCCAGCAAGGTGGTGCTGGCCCTCAACAGCGCCATGGTGCAGCACTTTCGCGAGTTTCGCCGCAGTATCGTGCTGGTCTCCTCCGATATGGTGATAACCGATCCCGCGCCGGATGCACTGGCTGCCCAGCAGCTTGAGCACGGCCGCTCCGTGGTGGATGGCCGCACCTTTGTGCATTACTACCGCTCCACCCCGCAAGGGCGGCTGATGCTGGGCAAGGGGGGCAACACCTTCGCCTTTGCCAACCGCCATCTAGCAGAGTTCGATGCGCCCAGCCGCTATCTTGCCCCCCTCACCCGCACCCTGCACCGCTTCTTTCCGGCACTTAAAGAGGTGCCCATCGCCGCCAGCTGGTGCGGCGCCTCCGACCGCTCGGTAGATGGCCTCCCCTTCTTCGGCCACTGGCGAGGGCAGCCCAATATCGTCTATGGCCTCGGCTACTCCGGCAACGGGGTGGCCCAGAGCTGGATCGGCGGCCAGATCCTGGCGGCCCTAGTGAGAGACGAGGTGCGGGAGGAGGACAAACCGTGGCGTGAATGCTCGCTGGTAAGCGGCCCGCGCGGCTACTTTCCGCCAGAGCCATTCCGCTGGCTGGGCGCCATGGCGGTGCGCAACGCCATACGGCGCAAGGAGCGGGCGGAAGATGAAAACCGCCCGGTGGCCTGGTATGACAAACAGCTGGCCAAACTTGCCGATGCAGCGGGCAAGGCGGATAAATAGCTCGGCGATAGAGGGCAACCATTTCCCATTATGTTCGCCCCACATCCTATTTCTTGAAAGTGCCGACCCGAGGGTCGGCATTTTTACAGGTGAATTCTGAGGGACATTATCACCAAGCATGATCAGCTGATGGGCCCCAGCAGCGGCAGGATTGATATAGCGTGAGTTGTAGGTTGGCGCAGAGCGTAGCGAAGCCCAACAGGCGAGCATGATTATGCCAACCAGAACGGGATAAACAAGGATGTGGCTGAACCATAAAACAGATTTACAGACATATTTCACGGTAAACGTTGGGCTTCACTTCGTTCAGCACCAACCTACCTTTTTAGTCCAACATACGAGATGGTTGACATGATCGAACGTGATGATGTTAATTTACGGGATTTTATTTGCTTGGAAACAGGGAAACTTCCGTGGTGAATCACAATATCGACTCGAACAATACGCTATCAAGCGCAGGCTTCTTGTAGCCTAATAACCATTCAATACGAATAACCAATCACGGCAAACTCTCTCAATCAGGTAGGCCAAATGTCACCCATCCAGCGACCTACCTTTTCAACCATGTTTATACAACCGCGTGCCATACCATGATGGTCGTTTCCCAGTGACCGTGGGTTGATTTATGTATTGCGTTGAAGCCTTGCTGACGATAGAAGTCAACGTTATGTGTTGCGCACTGCAAGTAGAGTGTCGCAACACCGCGGGAAACGGCCATATCCTTGGCGACATTAATCATTTTTTTGGCGATGCCTTTTCTGCGGTGCGGCGCTGGAACATAGATACCACCAACCCAGAATTCATATTCAGGGTAGTTTTTATTTTCCTGGATTTTCAGTTCCAATGTTCCAACCAGTTCGCTATCGTCATGCGCGACCAGGCTAAAAGGGATATTTCTATTCAAGGCTTTGACTTCAACCCTTTTACGTACCATCTCTTTCGTAACGCCGGGCACCTGAGAGGCCCACTCATCGAAATACCAGCCAACTATCGTCGATACATCATGCGGATGATCCGCAAGCAATGAAATTTCCATATATCCTCTGTGACAAGATACAAAATATTATTAGATTCTCGATAATGAATTATGATGTCAAATCATTAGAAATAAAAATGCCGCCCCAAAGGGCGGCATTTTGCTATCTGAGATAACAGGCTAACTTACCAGCCGGTTACTTCGCGCAGGGCCTTGCCGATATCGGCCAGGGAACGGACGGTTTTCACGCCAGCATCTTCCAGCGCGGCAAACTTCTCGGCGGCAGTACCCTTGCCACCGGAGATGATGGCGCCAGCGTGGCCCATCCGCTTGCCGGGAGGCGCAGTAACTCCGGCGATATAAGATACTACCGGCTTGGTGACGTGGGCCTTGATATAGGCGGCCGCGTCTTCCTCGGCGTTGCCGCCGATCTCGCCGATCATCACGATCGCTTCGGTCTGCGGATCGTTCTGGAACATCTCCAGAATGTCGATAAAGTTGGAGCCCGGGATGGGGTCGCCACCGATACCGACACAGGTGGACTGGCCAAAGCCCTCGTCAGTGGTCTGCTTGACCGCTTCGTAGGTCAGGGTGCCGGAGCGGGAGACGATGCCCACCTTGCCCGGCTTGTGGATGTGGCCCGGCATGATGCCGATCTTGCATTCACCCGGGGTGATCACGCCCGGGCAGTTGGGGCCGATCATCCGTACGCCGGTCTCTTGCAGCTTCACTTTGACGTCCAGCATATCCAGCGTCGGGATGCCTTCGGTGATGGTGACGATGAGCTTGATGCCCGCGTCGATCGCTTCCAGGATGGCATCCTTGCAGAACGGAGCTGGAACATAGATAACGGAGGCAGTAGCGCCGGTCGCTTCGACTGCGTCACGGACGGTGTTGAACACCGGCAGGCCCAGATGGGTGGTGCCGCCCTTGCCCGGGGAGACGCCGCCCACCAGCTGGGTGCCGTAGGAGAGCGCCTGCTCGGAGTGGAAAGTACCCTGACCGCCGGTAAAGCCCTGGCAGATGACTCGGGTGTCCTTGTTGATCAGTACGCTCATCAGTTGGCCTCCGCTGCTTGGACGACTTGCTGCGCGGCATCGGTCAGACTCTTGGCCGCAATGATGTTGAGGCCGCTCTCGGCCAGCTTGATACCACCCAGCTCGGCGTTGTTGCCTTCCAGACGGACCACGACGGGCACCTTGACCCCCACTTCCTTGACCGCACCGATAATGCCTTCCGCGATCATGTCGCAGCGCACGATACCGCCAAAGATGTTGACCAGCACCGCTTTGACGTTGCTGTCGGAGAGGATGATCTTGAACGCCTCGGTTACGCGCTCCTTGGTGGCGCCGCCGCCGACGTCAAGGAAGTTGGCCGGCTTGCCGCCGTGCAGGTTGACGATGTCCATGGTGCCCATGGCCAGACCCGCGCCGTTGACCATGCAGCCGATGTTGCCATCGAGGGCCACATAGTTGAGCTCCCACTGGGCGGCGTGCGCTTCGCGGGGGTCATCTTGTGACGGGTCGTGCATCTCGCGCAGCTTGGGCTGACGATAGAGGGCGTTGGCATCGATGTTGATCTTGCCATCCAAACAGTGCAGGTTGCCCTGCGCGGTGATCACCAGCGGGTTGATCTCCAGCAGCGCGAAATCGCAATCCAGGAACATCTGGCCCAGACCCATGAAGATCTTGGTGAACTGTTTGATCTGATCGCCGACCAGACCCAGTTTGAAGGCCAGTTCGCGGGCCTGATAAGCCTGCGGACCCACCAACGGATCGATAGCCGCCTTGTGGATCAGATGGGGGGTTTCGTGGGCGATCTTCTCGATATCCACACCACCTTCGGTTGAGGCCATGAAGACCACGCGGCGCGAACCACGGTCAACTACGGCGCCCAGGTAGAGCTCTTTGGCGATGTCGGTGCAGGATTCAACCAGGATCTTGGTAACCGGCTGGCCGTTGGCGTCGGTCTGGTAGGTCACCAGATTTTTGCCAAGCCAGTTTTGGGCAAAAGCACGGATCTCATCCTTGCTCTTGGCCACTTTCACGCCGCCCGCTTTACCGCGGCCACCGGCGTGTACCTGGCATTTGACGACCCAGGTATTGCCGCCAATCTTGTCGGCCGCTTCGGCCGCTTCTTGTGGGGTAGCACAGGCATAACCTTCGGAGACCGGCAGGCCATACTCGGCAAACAGCTGTTTTGCCTGATATTCATGCAGATTCATAGATGCTCTATCCGTGTTGTAGGTATTTCCGTCCGGGGCTGGTGTTTCTCAATCCCCTGTGAATGGGGGCCTGGGCGGCCCCTCGTTATCTTTCAATCGCTCGGGTATTACTCAAACGTCCAGCAGCACATTCGGCTCGGGACGCAACCCCCTTGCCCGGGTGCCACAGGCTTAGACGTCCAGCAACAGACGGGTCGGGTCTTCCAGCAGCTCCTTGACGGAGACCAGGAAGCCTACCGATTCGCGTCCGTCGATGAGACGGTGATCGTAGGAGAGCGCCAGATACATCATCGGCAGGATCTCGACCTTGCCGTCAACGGCCATCGGGCGATCCTGGATCTTGTGCATGCCCAGAATGGCGCTCTGGGGCGGGTTGATGATCGGGGTAGACATCAGGGAGCCGAACACGCCACCGTTGGTGATGGTGAAGTTGCCGCCAGTCAGTTCATCCACAGTCAACTTGCCGTCACGGCCCTTGCCCGCCAGATCCTTGATGGCCTTCTCGATGTCCGCCAGGCTCATGTTGTCGCAGTCGCGCAGCACCGGCGTCACCAGACCACGGGGGGTAGAGACGGCGATGCTGACGTCGAAGTAGTTGTGGTAAACCACGTCATCGCCATCGAGCGCCGCGTTCACTTCCGGATAGCGCTTGAGGGACTCCACCACCGCCTTCACGTAGAAGGACATAAAGCCGAGCTTGATGCCGTGCTTCTTCTCGAAGATCTCGCCGTACTGCTTGCGCAGATCCATGATGGGCTTCATGTTGACCTCGTTGAAGGTGGTCAGCATGGCGGTGGTGTTTTTCGCTTCCAGCAGACGCTCGGCAATGCGCTTGCGCAGACGGGTCATCGGCACCCGCTTCTCGCTGCGACCGGCCAGTGCGGCAACCGGCGCGGCCTGAGCGGCAGCAACCGGAGCAACAGCGGCAGGCTTGCTCAGCGCCTTGATGTAGGCTTCCACATCATCCTTGGTGATGCGACCGCCCTTGCCGGTACCGGTCAGCTTGGCAACGTCGATGTCATGCTCGCCAATCAGGCGACGCACGGAGGGGCTCAGGCCATCGGCGCCATCATCGGCAACCGCTTCGGCCGGCTTCTCTTTGGTCTCTTCACCGGCTACGGCAGCCGCCTTGATGGTGGCGATCAGCTGGCGGGAGAGGACGGTTGCCCCTTCTGCCTGCAGGATGTCGCCCAGCACGCCAGCTTGCGGTGCCGGCACTTCCAGCACGACCTTGTCGGTTTCGATGTCGACCAGCACTTCATCACGGGCAACCAGATCACCCGGCTTCTTGTGCCAGGTGGCAATGGTGGCATCCGCCACTGATTCCGGCAGGTCCGGTACCTTGATCTCGATAGTCATCTAATCAGTTCCTTGTTACTTCTTGTTCAGGGCTTAGGCCAGAGTAAGGGCATCTTCCACCAAGGCTTTCTGCTGCTTGGCGTGGACGG
The DNA here is from genome assembly GCF_040908495.1 of Aeromonas sp. R1-1. Classification (NCBI taxonomy): domain Bacteria; kingdom Pseudomonadati; phylum Pseudomonadota; class Gammaproteobacteria; order Aeromonadales; family Aeromonadaceae; genus Aeromonas; species Aeromonas sp. R1-1. Next base: position 14,805 of record NZ_JBFODV010000158.1, read on the forward strand.
ACATGTAACCAACCGCCGGTGAGGCGGACGCCGGACGACCGGCATAACGCAGGGTGGCTCCGGTCGGCAGCACCTCATCGTAGTTGTGACGGGTGCAGTACCAGGCGCCCTGGTTCTGCGGCTCTTCCTGACACCAGACAAAGTCGGTGACGTGGCTGTAATCGGCCAGAATGGCGCGCACTTCCTCTTCCGGGAAGGGGTAGAGCTGCTCAATTCGCACCAGTGCCACATCTTGCTGCTCAGCCTTGCGACGGGCATCGAGCAGGTCGTAGTAGACCTTGCCGGAGCAGAAGACCACGCGCTTGACCGCTTTCGGATCCAGCGCATCGATCTCGCCGATGGCGTTCTGGAAGGTACCTTCCGCCAGCTCTTCAAGCTTGCTCACCGCCAGCGGATGGCGCAGCAGGGATTTGGGCGTCATGACGATCAGCGGACGGCGCATCGGGCGCACTACCTGACGGCGCAGCATATGGAATACCTGCGCCGGGGTAGAGGGCACGCACACCTGCATGTTGTGCTGGGCACACATCTGCAGATAACGCTCCAGACGGGCGGAGGAGTGCTCCGGTCCCTGCCCCTCGTAACCGTGCGGCAGCAGCATGGTCAGGCCGCACATCCGGCCCCACTTCTGCTCACCGGAGGAGAGGAACTGGTCGACCACCACCTGAGCGCAGTTGGCGAAGTCACCGAACTGGGCTTCCCAAATGGTGAGGCCGGCCGGCTCGGCGCTGGCGTAGCCATATTCAAAGGCCAGTACCGCGTTCTCGGTCAGTACCGAGTCATACACCTCGAACGGGCCTTGCTCGTCGTGCAGGTTGCACAGCGGGGTGTAGGTGCTGGCATCGGTCTGGCTGTGCAGCACGGCGTGACGGTGGAAGAAGGTGCCACGGCCGGAGTCTTCACCGGTAAAGCGGATACGGGACCCCTTGTCCACCAGAGTGGCGTAGGCCAGGGTCTCGGCAAAGCCCCAATCCACCAGCTTCTCGCCAGCGGCCATCAGACGGCGGTCTTCGTAAATCTTCTCGACCTGACGCTGCAGCACGTGGGTGGCCGGATACTGGCTCACCCGCTCGCCGAGGCTCTTGAGGTGATCCATCGGCACGGCACTCTCATAGGCCATGTTCCAGTCGTGGCCCAGATAAGGGGTCCAGTCGACGGAGTGCAGCTCCATCGGCCGCCACTCCTTACTTACCCGCTCGCCGCGATCCAGCGCTTCGCGATACTCGTTGACCAGTTCGGTCGCCCGCTCCTGGGCGAGGCTCCCCTCGGCCACCAGCTGATCGGCGTAGATCTTGCGCGGGGTCGGGTGCTGCTTGATCTTCTGGTACATCAGCGGCTGGGTTGCACTCGGCTCATCCGCTTCGTTATGACCGTGACGACGGTAGCAGACCAGCTCGATCACCACGTCGCGTTTGAAGGTGTTGCGGTAATCCAAGGCAATCTGGGTCACCAGCACCACAGCCTCCGGATCATCCCCGTTGACGTGCAGCACCGGCGCCTGCACCGCCTTGGCGATGTCGGTGCAATATTCGGTGGAGCGCAGGTCACGGATATAGGAGGTGGTGAAACCCACCTGGTTGTTGATGACGATGCGCACCGTCCCGCCGACACCATAGGCACGGGTCTGGGACATGTTGAAGGTCTCGGCCACCACGCCCTGACCGGCCATGGCCGAGTCACCGTGAATGGTGATGGGCAAAACGCTGGAGCCATCCTTGTCACCGCGACGATCCATACGGGCACGGACCGAGCCGATGACCACAGGGTTGACGATCTCGAGGTGAGAGGGGTTGAACGCCAGCGCAAGGTGGACGTTGCCACCCGGGGTGGCGAAGTCGGAGGAGAAGCCCATGTGGTACTTCACATCACCGGTGCCCCAGGATTCGCCATGCTTGCCGGCAAACTCGTCGAACAGGTCCTGCGCCCGTTTACCCAGCACGTTGATCAGCACGTTGAGACGACCGCGGTGGGCCATACCGATAACGGCCTCTTTGCAGCCCTGCTCACCGGCGCGACGGATCAGCTCCTTGAGCATGGGGATCATGGCGTCGCCACCTTCCAGCGAGAAGCGCTTGGCTCCCGGGAACTTGGCGCCCAGATATTTCTCCAGCCCTTCGGCAGCGGTCAGGCTCTCGAGGAAACGGGTCTTCTCTTCGAGGGTGTAGCTCCCCTTCCCTTCAATGGATTCGAGACGCTGTTGCAGCCAGCGCTTCTCTTCCGTGGAGGTGAGGTGCATGTAGTCGGCGCCGATGGAGCCGCAATAGGTCTTCTTCAGCGAGGCGTAGAGGTCGGAGAGCACCATGGTCTCGCGACCGATGGCGTAGGAGCCCACATTGAAGGTGGCCTCCATGTCTGCGCCCTGCAGGTTGTGGAACGCAGGGTCCAGTTCGGCAACGGTTTCACGCTGCCACAGGCCCAGCGGGTCCAGATTGGCATTCTGGTGACCACGGAAACGGAAGGCGTTGATCAGCTGCAATACCCGCACCTGCTTGGCATCCACTTGCGGATCGGAGACGGGGGCACTGTAGCGAGAGGGATCCTTGGCCAGACGACGGAAATAATCGCGGACCTGGGAGTGGGGTTGTTCAACCGCATGGCCATTGACCTGGGGCAGCTCGCTAAACAGGCTGCGCCACTCGTCGGACACGGAGTCAGGATTTTCCAGGAAGGATTCGTACAAATCCTCAATATAGCTTGCATTCGCACCAGCCAGGTGAGATGACTCCAACCAGGCCTTCATCACGCCGTTATGCATTTCTATCCCTTGTACTTCTTGTTACTGCTGCGCAGCTTGTAGGGGTCAAATAGCCATCCTGCCACGAGTGGGATGGCTATCCAGAGGTCGGGCCAGCACCTGGCCGGCCCTGATACTAAACAGCCCGATTGAGCAACATCGACTTGATCTGGCCAATCGCCTTGGTCGGGTTCAAGCCTTTCGGACAGACGTTCACGCAGTTCATGATGCCATGGCAGCGGAACACGCTGAAGGCGTCGTCCAGATTCCCCAGTCGTTCGGTGGTCGCGGTGTCGCGGCTGTCAGCCAGCCAACGGTAGGCGGCGAGCAGCCCAGCCGGACCGATGAACTTGTCGGGATTCCACCAGAAGGAGGGGCACGAAGTGGAGCAGCAGGCACAGAGAATGCACTCGTACAGGCCGTCAAGCTTGGCGCGCTCTTCGGGGGATTGCAGGTGCTCACGCACCGGCGGCAACTTGTCATCATTGATGAGGAAGGGTTTGACCTTCTCCCACTGGGTGTAGAACTGGGTCATGTCGATCACCAGATCACGGATCACCGGCAGGCCGGGCAAGGGGCGGATAACGACGTTATTGCCCTTCTTCAGCAGGTCGGAGAGCGGGGTGATACATGCAAGACCGTTCTTGCCATTCATGTTGAGACCGTCTGATCCACAGACCCCTTCGCGGCAAGAGCGGCGGAAGGCGAGCGTGGGATCCAGCTCTTTCAACTGGATCAGTGCGTCGAGCACCATCATGTCGGAACCTTCAGGAATATCAAGACGATATTCCTTCATATGGGGGACGTTATCAACATCCGGATTGTATCTGTAGACAGAGAATGTGACGTTCATAGGGCTGGCTCCGCAATCAGTAAGTCCGGACCTTGGGCGGGAACGCCTCACGGGTCTTGGGTGACATGTTGACAGCGCGACGGGTCATGGACTCGGTGTCCGGATGATAGAGGCTGTGGCACAGCCAGTTCTCATCGTCGCGATCCGGGAAGTCGAAGCGGCAGTGAGCGCCGCGACTCTCGGTACGGAAGTTGGCGGCAACCGCCGTGGCAAACGCCGTCTCCATCAGGTTGTCCAGCTCCAGGCACTCGATGCGCTGGGTGTTGAACTCTTTGGAGGTGTCATCCAGACGGGCTGACTTGAGGCGTTCGCGGATAACCTTGAGCTCGGCCAGCCCCTCTGCCATCGCCGCACCTTCACGGAATACGGAGAAGTTGTTCTGCATGCAGCGCTGCAGGTCTTTGCGGATCTGCACCGGGTCTTCCCCGTCACGGCAATTTTCCCAGCGGTTGAAGCGGGCCAGTGCGGCATCCAGATCCGACTCGGAAGCATCACAACCGTGCTCCATCTCGCCCAGAGTGTTGACCAGATGCATGCCAGCAGCGCGGCCGAAGACCACCAGATCCAGCAGGGAGTTGCCACCCAGACGGTTGGCGCCGTGCACGGAGACGCAGGCAATCTCGCCCACCGCAAACAGACCGACCACCGGTACATCGTTGCCGTTCTTGTCCTGGGTCAGGCACTGGCCATTCACGTTGGTCGGCACGCCGCCCATCATGTAGTGGCAGGTCGGGATGATCGGGATCGGCTCTTTGACCGGATCCACGTGGGCGAAGGTACGGGAGAGTTCGCAGATCCCCGGCAGACGGGATTCCAGCACCTCTTTGCCGAGGTGATCCAGCTTCAGCTTGATGTGCGGGCCCCAGGGACCATCGCAGCCACGGCCTTCACGGATCTCGATCATGATGGAGCGGGCCACCACGTCGCGACCGGCCAAGTCCTTGGCGTTTGGCGCGTAACGCTCCATGAAGCGCTCGCCATCTTTATTGAGCAGATAGCCGCCTTCACCACGACAGCCCTCAGTTACCAGCACCCCTGCCCCGGCGATGCCGGTCGGGTGGAACTGCCACATTTCCATGTCCTGCACGCCGACGCCGGCACGCAGCGCCATACCGACACCGTCACCTGTATTGATGTGGGCATTGGTGGTGGACTGGTAGATACGACCGGCACCGCCAGTCGCCAGCACGGTGGCCTTGGCCTTGAAGTAGACCACTTCACCGCTCTCCATATCGATGGCGGTACAACCCACCACGTGGCCATCCTGGTTTTTCACCAGATCCAGCGCATACCACTCGGAGAAGACGGTGGTCTTGTTCTTGACGTTCTGCTGATAGAGGGTGTGCAGCAGGGCGTGACCGGTACGGTCGGCGGCCGCTGCGGTACGAGCAGCCTGCTCGCCACCGAAATTCTTGGACTGACCACCAAACGGACGCTGGTAGACAGACCCGTTATCGAAACGGGAGAAGGGCAGCCCCATGTTCTCCAGCTCATAGATAGCCTCGGGACCGGTTTTGCACATGTACTCGATGGCTTCCTGATCACCGATGTAATCGGAACCTTTTACCGTGTCATACATATGCCACTGCCAGTTGTCATCGTGGGCATTGCCCAGCGCAACCGTGATCCCGCCCTGGGCGGAGACAGTGTGAGAACGGGTTGGAAAAACCTTGGACAACAGAGCGCAGCTCTTGCCGGACTGGGCAATCTGCAGCGCGGCGCGCATACCGGCACCACCGGCACCAATCACCACAGCATCAAATTCACGAGTTGGAATAGTCACCTTACACACCCCACAGCACGACGAAACCCGTCATCAGATAGACAAACAGCACCACGACCAGGGCAAATTGCAGCGCCCCGCGCAGCCCTACCGGCTTGATATAGTCAGTCAGCACCTGCCACAGACCAATCCAGGCGTGGATCAGTACGCAGAGCAGGGTCAACAGGGTGAATACCTTGGTGAATGTTTTGGCGAAGAAGCCTGCCCACACCTCGTAGGTGATGTCATTGAACGCGACAAATCCCACCAGATAGAGGACATAACAGGTCATGATGAGGGCGGTGGCGCGGATCAGGATGTAATCGTGAACGCCGCTGCGCCCGAAGGTTGCAGAATTGGTTACCATACAAGCACTCCCGCCAATACAGCCAGGATCGCGGTGATCACGAAGGCCACGCGGGCGCTCTGATTGCCGGATTCCAGCTCTTCCCAATAGCCCATATCCATGACCAGATGACGCAAGCCGCCCACAATGTGGTATGCCAGCGCAGTCAGGATCCCCCACAGCACGAGTTTGACCAGGAAGTTGTCCATGATGGCAACCACGGTTTCAAACCCTTCGGGAGAGGCGAGTGAAGTACCAAGCATCCACAGCAAGATGCCCAGTGCAACAAAGGTAATGACCCCTGAAACACGGTGCAGGATGGATGCAATGGCAGTGACAGGAAAGCTGATCGTCTGTAGGTCGAGGTTGACCGGTCTCTGTTTGTTTTTCACGCTTGCCCACTCAGCTCCATTGAGCACGTTAGTTATTGTTTTAACTCACACTTGAGGGCACGGAATGGTGATTGTTGGTTTTTTGTTACCAAAACACTCTGAAAAAGCCAAAACGCGAGTTTTCGGTTTCACATCAGGCTTTGCCAAAGCGTTTCAAACACCCGCAGCCATGACCCACGTGGCGCAGTATATCGGCGGCCTTAACCGAAGACAATCAATTAGCTACAAAGAAAACACAAAACCGCAAACTCGATCGCATATTTAATTTAACATTTCATTAATGCCATTAATGGGGTTTCAGCAAAATTGACATTGATAAGGAACTCTGTTTCAAATAAGGCGCTCCAGCCACTTCGGTATGGGTAACAACCTTTGCCAGCGTCATAAAAGTCGTAATAGAGTAGGACTGGAACCAAATTATAAAGAGCAAAGGAGACGTGCTATGGCTGATAAGATAGCCACCCTACACCTGCCCGGAAAAGATCCGGTCGAACTGCCGATCCTCTCCGGCACCATCGGCCCGGATGTTATCGATGTCAGAAAATTGGGATCACAGGGGTATTTCACCTTTGACCCCGGTTTTATGGCCACCGGTTCTTGCAAATCTGCCATTACCTACATTGACGGGGATCAGGGTGTCTTGCTGCACCGTGGTTACCCCATCGCCCAGTTGGCCACCCAGGCCACCTATCTGGAAGTCTGCTATATCCTGCTGTACGGCGAAGCGCCGACCAAGGCCCAATATGCCGAATTCGAACGCCTGGTCACCCGCCACACCATGGTGCACGAGCAGATCGCCTTCTTCTTCCGCGGCTTCCGTCGTGACTCCCACCCCATGGCCATCATGTGCGGTGTAGTCAGCGCCCTCTCCGCCTTCTATCACGATGCCCTCGACATCAATAACGAGCAGCATCGCGAGATCTGTGCCTTCCGTCTGCTCTCCAAGATGCCGACTCTGGCAGCCATGTGTTACAAGTACTCCATCGGCCAGCCGTTCATGCAGCCGCGTAACGCCCTCTCCTATGCCGGTAACTTCCTGCACATGATGTTTGGCGTGCCGACCGAAGAGTACAAGGTCAACCCCATCGTTGAACGCGCCATGGATCGAATCTTTACCCTCCATGCGGATCACGAGCAGAACGCCTCCACCTCCACCGTTCGTCTGGCTGGTTCCTCCGGTGCCAACCCGTTCGCCTGTATCGCCGCGGGGATCGCCTCCCTGTGGGGACCGGCCCACGGTGGTGCCAACGAAGCCTGCCTGCGCATGCTGGAAGATATTGGCTCGGTGGATCGCATCCCCGAGTACATCGCCAAGGCCAAGGACAAGAATGATCCGTTCCGTCTGATGGGCTTCGGTCACCGCGTCTACAAGAACCACGACCCCCGTGCCACCGTGATGCGCGAAACCTGCCACGAAGTACTGACCGAGCTGCAGATCAAGGATCCGCTGCTGGACGTGGCCATGGAGCTGGAACGTATTGCGCTCTCCGACCCCTACTTCGTCGAGAAGAAACTCTACCCGAACGTAGACTTCTACTCCGGTATCATCATGAAGGCGATCGGCATCCCGATGAGCATGTTCACCGTGATCTTCGCCATCTCCCGCACCATCGGCTGGATTGCCCACTGGAACGAGTTCCACTCAGACCCGGACAGCAAGATTGGTCGCCCACGCCAGCTCTACGTAGGCCACCCGCTGCGCGAGTTCACTCCACTCGAGCAGCGCTAACCACTGCGCTGATATGGTTTGTTACAAAGGCGGTCATTGACCGCCTTTTTGTTTGCCGCTCTAATGCCCCCTTTCGCGTTAAGGAGTCCATTATGAAACCACTGTTTATCAGCGCAGCCTTGCTGCTGACCGCCTGCCAGAGCACCCCCACCTCGTCACAGGGGGAGACCCTCTATATCAACAGCCAGTTGGTCGATTGCGTCGGAGTTGGCCCAATGCAGTGCATGCAGGTTCGCAGTGATGAGCAGCAGCCCTGGACGCTGTTCTACCAAAATATTGAAGGTTTCCAGTTCGAGCCTGGCTATCGCTACCAGCTCACTGTCAGCAAGGAGCAGCTCACCGATGTGCCGGCCGATGCTCCCTCCGTGCGCTATCAGCTGATCCAGGTGGTGAACAAGGTCGCCAGCAAGTAACAAACACGATCAAAAAAACGGGGGATGGCTGATGCCATCCCCCGTTGGTTTATGGGTACTGCGCCTCATCAGGCACGATCAGGTCGGCGCCAGCGCCATATGCAGCAGCGGATAGGGCTTGCCCTGACCATCCAGCGGCGAACGACCCGTCACGGTGAATCCCATCTTCAGATAAAAGCCCACCGCCTGTTCGTTCTGCTCGTTGACGTCAACCAGCGTCGCGCCGCCCTGCGTGATGGCATGTGCCACCAGCAAACGCCCCACGCCACTGCCGCGTGCCTCGGGAGCCACAAACAGCATCTCCAGCTTGCCCTCGTGTACCCCGCTAAAACCCGTAATGTGCCCCTCTTCTGTGCGGGCACAGTGCAGTGTCACCGCATCGAAGTAGTGCTCCAGAATAAGCGGTTTGAGCGCGAGGATCTCGGCCTCGGGCAGGAAGTGGTGGGTCGCCCGCACCGAGGCCTCCCACAGCTCGATCAGGGCCGGATAATCGGCCCGCGTTACAGTATCAATCTTCATCAATGACTCTTTGTTGCAGCCCGCAGGATGGCTGTGGCCTCCCCGCGGGCCAATCTGATTAGCGCGCCTGCACCGCTTGCAGCAGCACCGACATATCAGCGCCAAAGTTGCGGCTGCGGATCGCTTCACGAATATCCGCTTCGCTATAACGGCTGCCCGGATAGACCACCACACAGGAGGTGTCGCCAGGCTTGAGGAAGTGGGTCTCGCCAAATGGGGTATAACGGGTGGCGCCGATACTGATGAGCGCGTGGGGAGGATGCCCCGCCTGCGCCAGCAGCCCCTGAATGTACTCCGCCGGCCCCTCATCCTGCTGATGATTGAACTTGTCGATGGCCCAGTCGAGCAGCTTGCCGTGGAAGTAGCTGTAGTCGATGGCGGCGCTATCTACCCCGTAGGCGTGCAGCTCACCGTCCCGCTCCAGATAGCAGGCGATGCGATAGTCATCGAGCTCGCAACCGGCGGTAAAACCGGAAAGCGGCAGCAGGTTGGCTGCCAACCCCTTGCTCTCTTCGCCCCAGTTCTTCTTCTCGCTGATTTTCTTGGCGTTGGGACGGCGGATGGAACAATCGTTATAGGCACCAAAGGCGCGGGGATGGATCGCCACCACCTGCTTGCCGGCATACTCCAGCTCGCACCAGAGGGCTACTTCCGGCTCGATCTGCACCTTCTCGTCACCACTGACCGCCGCTTCCGGCAGGAAGATCGCCTTGTCGCTCAACGGGAATACCCCAAGCTGACCCGGATGGCCCGGCACGAAGAAGGGGAACAGCGCCTTGGGCGCCGTGGTATCGCGCACCACGACCGCTACGAAGTCCGACGCTTCACCCGCCTGCTCCAGATGACCGGCGAAATTGCCCGCGACCCCGAGTCCGATAAACTTGCTCTCTGCTGCTATCTGCATCTTGCTCACCTGCATCTTGCCAACGCAAGGTAGCAGGCTCGTCGCCTACTACCGCTAAAGTGGCAAGATTAAACCACAAGGACCCCGCCTTCGCCCAGTCCGGCCCTGTCGTGATGTGCGCCAGTGCGCTTTTTTAGGGACGAGAAGGCTGTGGTGAACCAGCCATTGCGCACTCATTCAGCTACGCGGTCACCGCGCTGGAAACAGTGCGTTTCCGGCATCTCCCCTCTTTCTCCTTGGGACTCAACTTCATCTTTGTTAGGCTGCCGGCATGCAAAACAACTGTGCGTTTGAGTGCGCCACTGCTCATCACGGCAACCCCATTGGAGAGAAAACAGATGATCGACAAACTCGCCTGGCTCACCTTTAAAGATCAGCAACTGCTCTGCGCCCGCTCCCACGGCAAGGGCATCTATTACATCCCGGGCGGCAAGCGGGAACCGGGCGAGAGCGACGAGGCGGCGCTGATCCGCGAGATTGAGGAGGAGCTGGCTGTCACCCTGCAACCCGACACCCTGCGCTTTGCCTGCGAATTCAACGCTCAGGCCGATGGCAAACCGGCAGGTGTCGAGGTGAGACTGCGCTGCTACACCGGCGAAGCGAGCGGCACCCCGATCGCATCGGCCGAAATTGCCGAGCTGCGCTGGCTCGACAGCTCTCACCTCGATGAGCTCTCCCCCGTCTCCCGCCTGCTGTTTGTCTGGCTGGTTGAGCAGGGGTTGATCCGCTGACAAGTCGTACTCGCGGCGAGCATACATATCCACCTCATATGAACCAACGGTGGCAATCAGCCACATAACAGCGCAACGACAAGGATGTCAGATGGACATTGTGGAATGTTTATAGTGCAGCGACATACCAAAGCGCATGCAACGCCGATGACACTCTTGCTGCAACCGTCATCTTCTATAAACCGCTCTGACCATCCCCTATCTCTTATCCACATACAGCAGGGCCGCACCAAGCGGCCTTGCTTGTTGCCCGTGTGACTGTTTGTTGCAGCAATATGGCTTGCGACGGATTGCCACGATAGAGCCATTGCTCCTGTATGCCTCAACACCGCCAATCGCTCGCCCCAAAATACAACCAAATAAACAGAAAGATTAATTAATGATTAAAACACCCCCCTTTTCTGCTTCATCTATTGCCTCATCAGGCGTATCGTGAGAGACCCATTTGATAATCAAATCTATGTTGTTCACTGCCTTGAGGAATAATGGATGCCCACTTTGCCCCGTACAGTTACCTCCCCCAAAAAGTTCATCGTCGGTCAGCACCTTCTCCCACAACTCCATGAACACGTTAAAGATTTTGGTGACTATGCGTTGCTCATCAGCGATGAGTTCATTCTGGAGCGAGTACGGGAAGAAGCTTTGGCGGGGCTCCTGCAGGCAGGCCTCAGGGGAGTGGTCGACAAGTTTCGCTATGAATGCACCGAACAGGAGATCCACCGCCTGACCCACCTTGCAGAGCAATATGGTGCGAACGTGATTGTCGGGATCGGCGGCGGCAAGACGCTGGATGTCGCCAAGGCCGTGGCCTTCTATCTGCGCCGTCCGGTTGTGCTGTTCCCGACGATTGCCTCTACGGATGCCCCCTGTACGGCGCTGGCGGTGATCTACAACCAGGCGGGTGAATTTGAACGCTATCTGTTCCTGCCGCAAAATCCGGACGTGGTGCTGGCTGACACGGCCATCATTGCCGCCGCCCCTCCCCGCTTCTTTTCCGCAGGCGTCGGCGATGCCCTGGCCACCTATTTCGAGGCGCGCGCCTGCTATCGGGCGGACGGGCTCAATCTGGTCGGCAAGCGTCCTTCACGCACTGGCCTTGGTCTGGCAAAGCTCTGTTACGAGCTGCTTGGTGAAAACATCGAGCTAGCCATGGATGCGATACGCCACCATGTCTCGACCCCGGCGCTGGAGCAGGTTATCGAGGCCACCATCTACCTCAGCGGGGTCGGCGCCGAAGCCGGTGGACTGGCCGCCGCTCATGCCGTCAACAACGGCATGTCACTGATCGCGGAGCTCCATCGTGCCCAGCATGGCGAGAAGGTGGTCTTCGGCCTGCTGACCCAGCTCGTGCTTGAGCGCGCCCCGCAACATGAACTGGATGAGGTGTTTCGCATCATCGACTGTGCAGGTCTGCCCATGACGCTGCAAGAGCTGGGGCTCACCCACTTTGATGAAAGTGAGTGGCGCAAGGTGGCGCAGCTGGCCTGCGATCCCCTCGATACCATGGGCAACATGCCGATGACAGTGAGTGAACAGGATGTCTACGCCGCCATGGTAGCGGCCAATGCCATGGCTGAGCGTTATCGCCTCCGCCATCCCCGCATCTGATTGCTTGCCGCACTAAACAGTGCAAACAGTCAAAAGGCTTGCCCATTGGCAAGCCTTTTTCATCTGCATCCCCTTGTCGGGATAGACGAAAGTCAGCGCAGTATCAGGGCAGTTTCACCGCTCGCACTGCAACCTCTGGCAGGGCGAAGGCATCTTGCGCGGCGATGAGTTGCAGCTCGTAAGCCTGCTGGCGCCAGGTCTCCTGCAGCACCGCATCCACCGAGGCGTTGGTGCGCTCGAACGCGCTGACCGCATCGTGACCAGCCAGCAAATTGGCCAGCATCAGGGCGCTGATAAGATCGCCCACCCCCACCGGCTGGCGGGCAAAGTCATAGAGCGGACGGGCAATCAGATAATCCCCTTGCGGCGTTGCCAGCAGCATCTCGAAGCGGCTGGAGTCCTGCGCCGCACGACCGAGATGCTTGACCAGCACCAGCTTGACGCCGCGGGCCAGCAGCTGATGGGCAGCCGCGCGGGTCTGATCCAGATCAGCCAGATGGGTAACACGGATTGGCCACAATGACCGCTCACAATCGGTTAGAGGCTGACTAATGGAT
>NZ_JBFODV010000159.1:0-5942 GCF_040908495.1 Aeromonas sp. R1-1
GCTCCCCGGAACCGCACAGCGGGCAAGGTTCGCCATCGCTCAGGATATGGCGATACTGCTCGAAGCTGGCGATGGCACGGGACTGCTCCAGCGCATGGCGCGCCTCATCCCGCTGCAGGGCGAGCCGCTCGCGGGCGGGGGCCAGCTCTTCGCTTAGGGAGGCGAGCTTGCCAAGGGCCTGGTCCAGCTGGCCAATCTCCTGTTGCAGGCGGGTATGCTGTTCGCCGTGGTTGCGGCCATAATCGGCCAGCTCCAGCAGCTGGCGCAGCTGACCCAGCTGTTCGGTTTGCTGCTGCCACTGCTCCTGCGCCTTGGCGAGGCGGCTCTCCCACTGCTGCTCCTGCAACTCGTTCTGTTGCTGTTGCAGCCGAGCTTGTTCATGTTGCCAGTAGTCGCGCTCCTGCTGGCCTTGCTCCAGCTGGCGCTGCAACTGTTGCAGGGCGCGCAGCTTGTGATCCCGCAGGGTGAGCAGCTGTTGTAACTTGTCGGCATCCTCGGCCCAATCCTGCATGGCGGTGAGCAGGGGCTGCCACTGGCGGGCCACCGGTGCCAGCTCCTTGTGCTCTTCGAGCCAAAGGCCCCACTGCTGGTGCTGCTGCTTGAGCAGCTCCACCTGTCTGCTTTGCTCGCGCCAGCCCTGCTCGAGGGTGAGCTGCACTTCTCGCTCCTGCGCCCCCTCCTGCTGGATCTTCTGCAACTGCTGCACTTTTTCCCGGATGCGGGTATCGAGCTCCTGCGCCCGCTTGAGTTCGGGTTGCAGGGCGCCCCATTCCCGTTCGGCGGCGATCTTCTCCGCCAGCAGTTGCTGCTCGGTCAGCGCGCTCTGCTGGGTCTGCTCCTCGAGTTTGGCCAGCTCTGGTACCAGCTCGGCGATCACTTTCTCCTGCTGCTGTACCTCAAGGGTGAGGCGGGCCAGCTCGTCGTGATCGGCGCGGGCCACCTGGGCCTGTTCGGCACGGGCAAACTCCTCGCGCTCGGGGGCCGCGGCGCCGTGGGCCTGTAGGGCGGCATCGAGCGCCGCCTGTCCCTCGGCGCAGCCCTGCAGCTGGGCGGCAATGCGGCTATTGAGATCGCGCAAGTCCTGCATCAGCTGCTGCTGTTGCTGTTCATGCTTGAGGGTGGTGGAGAGGCTTACCTGCTGACTTACCCACTGTTCGCGGGTGGCCTCGTCCATCAGCGCCACGTCGCCGAGGCGCTGGGCGATGGTGGCCAGCTTCTGCTGCTCTTCGCGCGCCCGTTCATAGGTCTGGATGGAGATGGCGGAGTAGAGCTCGGTGCCGGTCATCCGTTCGAGCAGAGCGGAGCGCTCGTTGGCATCCGATTTGAGGAAGGCGGCAAATTCCCCCTGCGGCAGGATCACCGCGCGGCGGAACTGCTCCCAGGAGAGACCCACCAGCTCGTCGATGCGATCCTGCAGCTCCCGCTTGCTGCCGGAGAAAACCTGCCCTGACTCCATATCGGTCAGGGTGCGCTCCTGTGCCTGAAAACGCCCCTCGGCGCGGTTGCGGGCGCGGCGCACCGCCCAGCGGGCCAGCCAGATGCGGCCATCACAGCCACGAAACTGCACCTCGGCAAAGCCGCTGGCGTGACCGCGACTGAGGATGCCGCGTACGTCGTTGGCCTTGAGCTTCTCCTCGTCATCCATGCGGCCCACTTCGGCCACGTTCTTGCGATTGGCGATAAAGCGCGGCATCTCGTCGTAGAGGGCGAGACAAATGGCGTCGAGCAATGTGCTCTTGCCGGCGCCGGTATTGCCGGTGATGGCAAACAGGCCCGCGGCGCCGAGTGCCCCGCGGGTAAAGTCGATGGTGAAGGCGCCGGTCAGACTGGCCAGATTCTCACCTGACAGAGACAAGATTTTCATTGGTTAGACTCCTTCACCTGCTCCAGGATCTCTTCAAACGAGGCGACCAGCTGTGCCTCGGGCTCCCCCTCGAACTGGCGCTGATAGCAGAGGCGAAAAACTTCGGTGGGGGAGAGCTCATCCAGCCTGCGCCGCTCGCGACCATCGGCCAGTCCTTCGCCCGAACCCTGATACTGGGTGCTGATGCGGGCCAGCCGCACCGGTTTGTCGGCGATGGCAGCGAGAATCCGCTCGCGGATGCGGGCCTCTGGCTTGGGCAGCAGCAACCGCACTTCGAGGAAAGGCTGTGCTTCTTGTGGACAAGCAGGCAGCTCGAGTGATGCGATGGCGTTCAGCGCGTCGTCGAGAGGGCTCTGGGGCAGGCGGATCATCTCCACTGCGCGGGGCACCGGGATCCGCTCCAGCCCGGCCAGTTTCCCCCCCGCAAAGGTCACTTCCAGCACCTGATGGTTGTAGTTGGCTTCGGCGAGCGAAAGCGGCAGCGGCGAGCCGCTGTAGTGCACCCCCTCGACCGGGCTCTGGGCCAGATGGAGGTGACCGAGCGCCGTGTAGTCGGCACCGGCAAAGAGTTCGACGGGCAGGGCGTGCTGGTTGCCGCCGAGCACCCGCCGCTCTGAAAGCTCGGAGAGCTGGCCCGCCGCCAGATAGGCGTGGCCCATGGCGATAAGCGGCAGCTCCTCGCCGCAGCGTGTGCGCCCTTCAGTCAGCACCTCGGCGTAGATCTGGCGTACCCCTTCGATCAGCCTGTCCTGCCCCTCTGCCAACTGTTCCACCCGCAGATCGCTGCTGCGCAGGAACGGCACGGCGGCGCACCAGGCGGCAATGTTGCCCTCCCGGTCTTGCAGCGGTACCAGCAGACGGTCGATGTCGAGTTTGCCATCACCATCGCGGCTGATGCTGCCTACCAGATGCAGGTCAAAGGCGCGCAGCAGCTCGTGGGGGGCATCCAGCTTGGAGGGGGAGTCGTGGTTGCCGCCGATCAGCACCATGTTGAGGTGAGGCAGCTCGGCGCGCAGCCGCGCCAGAAAACGGTAGAGCTGTTGCCAGGCGCTGGCGGGGGGATTTGCGGTATCAAACAGATCACCCGCCACCAATAGGGCGTCGATCTCGCGCGCCTTGAGGGTGTCGCTCAGCCAGTTGAGAAAGGCATCGTGTTCAAAACGGCGGTCATGACCATGGAGTTGATGGCCAAGGTGCCAGTCGGCGGTATGGAGGATTTTCATGAGAAAGCAACCCGGATCCAGGGATGGTGCCGGTGGCACCCGATGGTGACAAGATGAGGATGCCCCGTGCTTTTTTCAAGTAAAACAGGGGGCTGGTATCGATTCAGGCAGGTTCGCAGCACATCCGGTATTGGGGGTGGCCGGTAAGGGGATCGGACTCCTCGGCCTCGATAACGAAACCGTGGCGACGATAGAAACGCACCGCCTGATCGTTCTCGACAAAGACCCGGGCGTGGAGCGACGCCCCCTGACGCTTGGCCTCCTGCAGCAGGGCGTGGCCGACGCCGCGGCCCTGACGGTCGGGGCGTACGAAGAGGGCGGCGAGATAGTTGTCCACCAGTGCCATGAAACCGAGCAGATCGCCGCGCTCCTCGAACACCCAGATGGCGGCGCGATCGAGATAGCGGGTACGCAGATCCTCCTGGGCCTGCCACCAGCAGGAGGCATCGACGAAATCGTGGGCCTGCAGGGAGGCCAGCAACCAGATTTCGACGATCTCTTCCATGTCTTCCGGGCGACTGGGCCGCAACATACCTTCATCCTTATTAACAATTTACTTTCGCAGTCTAGGAGAACTTGATGAACAAACAGGTGACATAAATGAGACCCTGTGAGGTCGATCGCCCTTTATTTAGCGAGAATGATTGGCTGATCACAAAGCGCCTCTCTAGTACAATGCCCGCCGGACAATCTAGAGACCGAGGACGCCATGTGGTTTAAAAACCTGCAGATTTATCGCTTTACCCGCCCCTTTGACCTGACCGTTGATCAGCTGGAAACCCAGCTGGAAGCCTGTGCCTTCACCCCTTGCGGCAGTCAGGACATCTCCCGTTTCGGGTGGGTCAAGCCCCTTGGCAAATTCGGCTCAACCCTGACCCACTCTGCCTCCGGCCACATCCTCATCTGCGCCCGCAAAGAGGAGAAGATGCTGCCCGGTACCGTGGTCAAGGAGATGCTGGCCGAGAAGGTAGAGGCGATCGAGTTCGAACAGGGACGCGCCCTCAAGAAGAAAGAGAAGGAGGCGCTGAAAGAGGAGATCCTCCACACCCTGCTGCCCCGTGCCTTCAGTCGTACCAGCCAGACCTTCGCCTGGATAAATCCGGCCGACAATTTGATGGTGGTGGATGCAGGTTCTGCCAAGAAGGCGGACGATCTGCTGGCACTGTTGCGCAAATCCATCGGCTCCCTGCCGGTGGTGCCGGTGGCCCTCAAGAACCCGCCCGAGATCACCATGACCGAGTGGCTGAACGAGGGCAACCTGCCTGCCTCCTTCACGCTGGAAGATGAAGCCGAGCTGCGCAGTGCCATGGAGCACGGCGGTATCATCCGCTGCAAGCAGCAGGATCTGATGACGGATGAAATCAAGAACCATCTGGCCAACGACAAGCTGGTGACCAAGCTGGCCCTCAACTGGGGCGAGACTGTCAGCTTCGTGCTGGGAGATGATCTCTCCATCAAGCGTCTGAAATTCAGCGAAGAGCTGCGCGAGCAGAACGACGACGTCACCAGCGAAGATCCGGCCGCCCGTCTGGATGCGGACTTCGCGCTGTTCACCGCTGAGCTTTCCCAGTTTATCCCGGCGCTGTTTGCCGCCCTGGGTGGCGAAGAGCAGTCCATCTAAGCGAACTGGCTCTACCTGATTGAAAAAAACCGCCTTCGGGCGGTTTTTTTATATCTATTGCGGATAGCCATTATTGATAGATGAGTAAGATATTGATCTTGTTCAATAACTTGAGCTGTCAGCGCCAATCGTGACATAGTCCCTCTTCATGGTCATAAAACAGACAAGGAGAGTGTCATGTTGTGCAAACCTCTGGGGCTGGCTGTCGCCCTTGCCCTGCTGGCCGGTTGTGCCAGTGACAACGGCTTTCACTACACCCCGCCAGCTCAGACCCTGATTGCGCCGGAGGCGGCCAGTGGCTGGACCGACAAGCAGGGCTGGCAGGGCCATGACTTCATGGTGGCGGCCGCCAACCCGCTGGCGGTGGATGCGGGCTACCAGATCATCAAGGCCGGTGGCAGTGCCGTCGATGCTGCCATTGCGGTGCAGCTGGTGTTGACGCTGGTGGAGCCGCAATCCTCCGGGATCGGTGGCGGGACGCTGCTGCTGGTGTGGGATGGCCGCAAGGTGAGTGCGGTGGATGGCCGCGAGACGGCGCCGGCTGCCGCCACCGACCAGCTGTTTATGCAAGATGGCAAGCCGCTGGCGTTTTATGACGGGGTGGTCGGGGGCCGCTCGGTCGGCGTTCCCGGCACCCTGCGCGCTCTGGCACTGGCCCATCAACGTTATGGCAAGCTACCCTGGGCTGCGCTGTTCGAGCCCGCCATCACGCTGGCAGAACAAGGATTTGTGATAAGTCCACGGCTGGCCACATTGCTGGCCAAGGATCCCTATCTGGCACGGGATCCGCAGGCGCGAGCCTACTTCTATCAGGCGGATGGCAGCCCCAAAACGGCGGGCACCTGGCTGACCAACCCGGCGCTGGCCAGGGTGCTGCGCACTCTGGCCACAGAGGGGGCGGATGCCTTCTATCAGGGGGCGCTGGCGGATGCCATGGTGGCCAAGGTACGCCAACATCCCACCAATCCCGGGGTACTGGCGGCCACCGATCTGGCCAGCTATCAGGCCAAACTGCGGGATGGCCTCTGCTTTGACTATCGCCAGAGCAAGATCTGCGGTTTTCCCACTCCCTCGTCCGGCACCCTGGCGCTCGGCCAGATCTTCGGCATGCTGGAGAGCCGCGATATGGCGGCCCTCAAGCCGATCACCACGAAGGAGGGGGGACTGGCAGCCTCCAGCGAGGCTATCCACCTCTACAGCGAAGCGGCGCGTCTCGCCTTCGCCGATCGCAACC
>NZ_JBFODV010000016.1:0-17321 GCF_040908495.1 Aeromonas sp. R1-1
GGTGGAGCGGCCCTGAATGCCATAACGCACCTGAGCCTGTTTGTAGGTGAGCTCGCCTTTTTCAATCTGCTCGACCAGTGACAGTTTAAAAGTCAACGAGTAATCGCGCTGTGTCCGTTTCACTCCTTGTCCCATCGGGTTCTCCATTTATTGGGGGGAAAGGTGTAAACCATATTCAGGACGGGACAGGCAGATAAAAAAAGCCCGCGCAGTGCGCGGGCTTGTTATCTCAGGACTGGTTATCAGGCCTTGGATTTCTTCTTGCCTTCAACCTTGGCTTCAACCGGGGCAGCAGTTACCGGAGCGGCTTCGGTGAACGGACGACCGTAGTAGGAGTCCAGCAGAACCTGCTTCAGCTCGCTGATCAGCGGGTAGCGCGGGTTGGCGCCGGTGCACTGGTCATCGAAAGCTTCGATAGCCAGCTGGTCAACCTTGGCCAGGAAGTCAGCTTCAGTCACGCCAGCTTCGCGGATAGAGGCCGGGATACCCAGGGTAGCCTTCAGCTCGTCCAGCCAGGTCAGCAGCTTCTCGATCTTGGCGGCGGTGCGGTCACCGGCAGCAGTCAGACCCAGGTGGTCAGCGACTTCGGCGTAACGACGACGAGCCTGCGGACGGTCGTACTGGGAGAACGCAGTCTGCTTGGTCGGGTTGTCGTTCGCGTTGTAGCGGATGACGTTGCTGATCAGCAGGGCGTTAGCCAGACCGTGCGGAATGTGGAACTCGGCACCCAGTTTGTGAGCCATGGAGTGGCACACACCCAGGAAGGCGTTGGCGAACGCGATACCGGCGATGGTGGCAGCATTGTGCACCTTCTCACGAGCGATCGGGTCGTTGGCACCATTCTGGTAGCTGGACGGCAGGTACTCTTTCAGCATCTTCAGGGCTTGCAGCGCCTGGCCGTCGGAGTACTCGTTAGCCAGTACGGAAACATAGGCTTCCATGGCGTGAGTCACGGCATCGATACCACCGAAGGCACACAGGGACTTCGGCATGCCCATGACCAGGTTGGCATCAACGATGGCCATGTTCGGGGTCAGCTCGTAGTCAGCCAGCGGATACTTCTGACCAGACACTTCATCGGTTACTACCGCAAACGGAGTGACTTCAGAGCCGGTACCGGAAGTGGTGGTGATACAGACCAGTTCAGCCTTCACGCCCATTTTCGGGAACTTGTAGATACGCTTGCGGATATCCATAAAGCGCATGGCCAGATCTTCGAACGCAGTGTTCGGGTGCTCGTACATCACCCACATGATCTTGGCTGCATCCATCGGTGAACCACCGCCCAGCGCCAGGATAACGTCCGGTTTGAAGGAGTTGGCCATCTCGGCACCCTTGCGAACCACAGCCAGGGTCGGGTCAGCTTCTACTTCGTAGAACACTTCCACTTCCATATTCTGTGCTTTCAGCAGGCTGACCAGTTCATCGGCGTAGCCGTTGTTGAACAGGAAGCGGTCGGTCACGACCATGGCACGCTTTTTACCTTCCAGGTCGCTCAGAGCGATCGGCAGGGAACCACGACGGAAGTAGATGGATTTCGGAAGTTTGTGCCACAGCATGTTTTCTGCCCGTTTTGCGACTGTCTTCTTGTTGATCAGGTGCTTCGGACCCACGTTTTCGGAGATGGAGTTACCGCTCCAAGAGCCGCAACCCAGGGTCAGGGACGGTGCCATTGCGAAGTTGTACAGGTCACCGATACCGCCTTGGGTAGACGGAGTGTTGATCAGGATACGCGCGGTCTTCATCTTGTCGCCGAAGTACTTGATGCGGTCAGCGTTGCGGTCCTGGTCGGTGTACAGACCTGAGGTGTGGCCGATACCACCGATGTTGACCATGTCACAGGCCATATCAACGGCGTTTTCGAAGCTGCTAGCACGGAACATACCGAGCAGCGGGGACAATTTTTCGTGAGCAAACTCATCTTCTGCACACAGCTTGACGCCTTCACCGATCAGGATCTTGGTATCAGCCGGTACAGTTACGCCGGCCATCTCGGCAATCTTGGTGGCTGGCTGGCCAACGATGTTGGCGTTCAGGGCACCATTGATCAGGATGACTTTACGTACCTTGTCAGCATCTTCTTTGGAGAGCACGTGGCCCTTGTGGGATGCAAAGCGCTCTTTAACCTGGTCGTAGATGGCATCAACAACGATGACTGCCTGCTCGGAAGCACAGACCACGCCGTTATCGAAAGTCTTGGACATCAGGATGGAGGCAACGGCACGCTTCACGTCGGCGGTTTCGTCGATAACGATAGGCACGTTACCGGCACCTACACCGATCGCAGGCTTACCGGAAGAGTAGGCTGCTTTCACCATGCCCGGGCCACCGGTGGCCAGGATCAGGTTGATGTCTTCGTGCTTCATCAGGGCGTTGGAGAGCTCAACGGACGGTTGGTCGATCCAGCCGATGATGTCTTTCGGTGCACCGGCGGCAACAGCTGCATCCAGTACCAGCTTGGCAGCGGTATTGGTGGAGTTTTTGGCACGGGGGTGCGGGGAGAAGATGATGGCGTTGCGGGTCTTGAGCGCGATCATGGATTTGAAGATCGCAGTAGAGGTCGGGTTGGTGGTCGGAACGATACCACAGATGATACCTACCGGCTCGGCGATGGTGATGGTACCCATCTGATCATCTTCGCTCAGAATGCCGCAGGTCTTCTCGTCTTTGTACTTGTTGTAGATGTATTCGGAGGCGAAGTGGTTCTTGATAACCTTGTCTTCGATGATACCCATACCGGATTCTTCCACGGCCATCTGGGCCAGTGGGATACGGGCGTTGTTGGCGGCCAGGGCGGCGGCACGGAAGATCTTGTCTACCTGCTCTTGAGAGAAGCTGGCGAATTCACGCTGGGCTTCCTTAACGCGGGCGACCAGTGCATCCAGTTCAGCCAAATTGGTTACTGCCATGTTTATCTCCTGATTATTTGAAAACTGTTTAGTAAGACGTTGGCAATGCCCGGCAATTATAGTCGCCCTGTCAAGACGGTATCGATGCAACAGCTTTTTCACATGCCTTACTAAATCGCTTTCTGAGTCGATTATAGAGCGGGGCTGACTCAGAAAAAATTGATCTGGATCATGTGTAACAAAAGAACAAAAGAAATTTTATTTCACAATCCTTGTTTGACTGATGTTATCGGAATGTACATCAAAGGGAAAGATGAGAGACTTGTTAACGCAGGGTAATAAACCACATTTATCAAGTGGTTAATTGCACTTGGTCATAGGATAGTAGGCTATTTTGGCGGTATAGATTAGCAAATATGAGTGAATTGGTTTCAAAACCACCGACAAACGCACTTTATTCCAGCGTTTGTTGCAAAAATGATTGTTGTTTTAATCCATGACTAATCCGCTTTATTCCCCGAGGGGGCCATTTCTGCCCGCTTTCTCGGTTTTTGCATTGTGGCTCTATTACCGAGTCAATGAAGTGATGTCTGGCCTGAAATAGTGGGAAGGCAAAGCTTGAATCCTCTCGAGTCGCTTGGTCATTCGGTCAGTCATCGTCGGGCTCTCTGGTCATGATTAAGCAGGCTTGCGTTCACTTTTCTGGCGCGTGTCGGGCGGTCGAAAGGGCTTTTGGCATCGGTTTATGCCAGTTAGCGCGGATGCATTAGATGAACTAACTAAAAAACCCTCGAAATGGTGAGATTATTTGATTGGTGCCCGCTCTGGCTATGATGTAAATTTACGCACGAAATTAATGGACTGGCCCGCTGGGCCCGAAACTCTATTGGAAGGCGCCTATGGCAGCAATTGACGTCTCGTTGTATCTGAAGTTTTTTGTCGGTTTGTTCGCAATTATCAACCCGCTTGGTTTGTTGCCGGTGTTTGTCAGCCTGACCAGCCACCATACCCAGGCCGAGCGGATGAAAACCAATACCACCGCCAATATCGCGGTGATGGTGATCCTGCTGGTCTCCATGTATATGGGGCAGCTGATCCTCGATGGGTTTGGCATCTCGCTGGCATCGTTCCGGATCGCCGGTGGGTCGCTGATTACCCTGATTGCCTGGTCGATGCTGCAGGGCAAGCTGGGCGAGGTGAAGCACAACAAACAGGAGAAGGGCGAATTGGCGGTGCGTGAGTCTATCGCCGTGGTACCGCTGGCGCTGCCGCTGATGGCGGGCCCAGGTGCCATCTCCTCGGTGATTGTCTATGCCAGCCAGAGCCACTGGCAGCAACTGCTCGGCATGTCAGTGGTTGTCGTTGTCTTCTCCTTCTGCTCCTGGCTCATCTTCCGCGCCGCGCCGCTGCTGTTCAAGATCATGGGCAACACCGGCATCAACGTGGTGACCCGTATCATGGGTCTTATCATGATGTCGCTGGGTATCGAGATCATGGTGGCCGGTATCAAGGGGGTTTTCCCCAGTTTGATGTGAGCCAGCTCCGCTTTATGAAAGCCGGTCCTCGTGACCGGCTTTTTATTGGTTGCTTTTTGCCCGGTCTTTTCTAGAATCGGTCGTTTGTGTGAAAAATGAGCGCTTTTCTGGTGTTTTCATACTGAAAAAGCACATGCTAGCTGATTTTTTGACCAGAAAATGACGATTACCCTGACAATATCTGTTGCATTATCGGAATTGGCAGGGAATTATGCTGGGAGCGGGTTTTAACCCCTCACTTTAAAAAATGCATGGAATGTTCTTGTTGGAGTAGGGAAATGACTCATAAAAAAACAATGATTAACACATTGCTGGTGGCTGCACTGTTTGGTGGCGTCAATGTGGCTCAGGCTGCTGATGTCCCGGCGGGAACCAAGCTGGCTGAAGTCCAGCAACTGGTAAAAGGCAACGGCTCCGAGCCTGCGACCCTTGACCCGCACAAGACCGAAGGAACGGTCGAATCCAATATCCTGCGCGACCTGTTCGAGGGTCTCGTTGCTTCCGGCCCGAAAGGCGAAATTCTCCCGGCTGTGGCTGAATCCTGGGAAACCAAGGATAACAAGCACTACGTCTTCCACCTGCGCAAAGATGCCAAGTGGTCCAACGGTGACCCGGTCACTGCCCACGATTTCGTTTTTGCTTTCCAGCGTGCCGTTGATCCGAAAACCGCCTCTCCTTACTCCTGGTATCTGGAGATCCCGACCATTGCCAATGCCTCCGAGATCATCGCAGGTAAAAAGCCGGCTGATACGCTGGGCGTGAAGGCGACCGACGACTACACCTTCGAAGTGCAGCTCGAGAAAGCGATCCCTTACTTCGTCAGCATGCTCTCCCACACCACCACCTATCCGGTACCGAAGAAGGTGATCGAGAAGTTCGGTGACAAGTGGACCCAGCCGGAAAATATGGTATCCAACGGTGCCTATACCCTGAAGAACTGGGTGGTGAACGAGCGCGTCGAAGTGGAGCGCAACAAGCACTACTGGAACGATGGCAAGACCGTCATCAACAAGGTGGTCTATCTGCCCATCCAGTCTACCAACGCCGACCTGAGCCGCTATCTGGCGGGCGAAGTGGATATCACCTATCAGATGCCCATCGAGCGCTTCAAGCAGATGAAGAAAGAGAAGCCGGACGAGCTGAAAGTGACCGGTTATGTTGGTACTTACTACTACCAGTACAACGTCAAGAAGAAGCCGTTTGACGATGTGCGTGTCCGTACTGCGCTCTCCTATGCCATCGATCGCAACGTGATCGCCGACAAGGTGATGGGTCAGGGTCAGACGCCGGGTTACACCCTGGTGCCGGACTTCGTCGATGGCTTCAAGCCGGTAGCGCCCGAGTGGTCGAAGATGACCCAGGCCGAGCGTGATGCCAAGGCCAAGGCGCTGCTGCAAGAGGCCGGTTTCGATGCCAGCAAGCCGCTGAAGTTCGAGCTGCTCTACAACACCGACGACAACCACAAGAAAGTGGCTGTGGCCGTGGCCTCCATGTGGAAGAAGCTGGGCGTGCAGGTGAGCCTGGTCAACCAGGAGTGGAAAACTTACCTGGAAACCAAGAAACAGGGTCAGTTTGACGTAGGTCGTGCCGGCTGGATCGCCGACTACAACGAAGCCTCCTCCATGCTGGATCTGATGCAGACCACCCACGGCAACAACGACGGCAAGTACTCCAATCCGGAGTTCGACAAGCTGATGGATTCGTCCCGTGATCAGGTTGATGTGGCGGCCCGTAACAAGCTCTACGTCCAGGCTGAAGAGATCCTGGCCAAGGACATGCCGATCGCCCCCATCTACCAGTACGTGACTGCCCGTATGGTCAAACCCTATGTAGGCGGCTATCCGGCCAACCCGCTGGATAACCTCTACAGCAAAGATATGTACATCATTGCTCACTGATTTAAAGCAACAAGTCGCATAACAAGCAGGGCCCGCCGGACGGCGGGCCTTTATTACAACCGCGACCATTTGGAAGCAGTACAGGACAGGAAATGTCTATGTTGAAATTCATTTTTAAACGGCTATTGGAAGCGATCCCGACTCTGCTGGTCTTGATCACCGTCTCTTTCTTCATGATGCGTTTCGCCCCCGGTAACCCCTTTACCAGCGAGCGTTCACTGCCCCCCGAAGTCATCGCCAACATCGAGGCCAAATACGGGCTCGACAAACCCATTGGCATGCAATATCTCACCTATCTGGGCAACCTGGTGCAGGGTGATTTGGGCCCCTCTTTCAAATACAAGGATTTCACCGTCAATGATCTGGTGAGCCAGGCGCTGCCTGTTTCCGCCAAGATCGGGACCACGGCCTTCTTCTTCGCCGTGCTGCTGGGGGTCACCTTCGGCACCATAGCGGCACTGAAACAGAACACCATCATCGACTATCTGCTGATGTCGTCGGCCATGGCCGGGGTGGTGATCCCGGGCTTTGTGCTGGCGCCCTTGCTGGTGCTGTTTTTCAGTATTCATCTGGGTTGGTTCCCTGCCGGTGGATGGCAGGGGGGTGGCATCCAGTTTATGGTGCTGCCGGTGTTCGGCATGATGATGTACTACATCTCTGCCATCTCGCGGATCATGCGGGGCAGCATGATCGAGACCATGAACTCCAACTTCATTCGTACCGCCCGTGCCAAGGGCTTGCCGCTGCGCCACATCATCCTGAAACACGCGCTGCGTCCGGCCATGCTGCCAGTGGTCTCCTATCTGGGCCCGGCCTTTGTCGGCATCATCACAGGTTCCGTGGTGATCGAGACCATCTTCGGCCTGCCGGGGATCGGTCAGCTGTTCGTCAACGGTGCCCTTAACCGTGATTACTCCATGGTGCTCGGTCTGACCATTCTGGTCGGCGCCCTCACCATCACCTTTAACGCAGTGGTCGATATTCTCTACGCCTTTATCGATCCCAAGATCCGTTACTAATTCGGGAGTTCATCATGGTTGTTTCTACTGAAAAACGCGATGCCGTCGAGGCGTTCGCGCAAAAAGTGGAAGTGGTGGAGGGGCGCTCCCTGTGGAAGGATGCCCGTCGCCGTTTCCTGCGCAACAAGGCGGCACTGACCAGCCTGATCATTCTGACCATCATCGGTCTGGCGGTCATCTTTGGCCCCCATTTGTCCCAATACACCTTTGACGATCCGGACTGGGGCGCCATGCAGTCGCCGCCCGATATGGAAGCGGGTCACTACTTCGGTACCGACAGTCTGGGGCGCGATCTGTTCGTGCGCACCCTGCTGGGCGGTCGCATCTCCCTGATGGTCGGCATCATGGGCGCCATGGTAGCGGTCATCATCGGCACCCTGTATGGCGCGGCTTCCGGCTTTATCGGCGGGCGGGTCGACAGCCTGATGATGCGGGTACTGGAGATCCTCAACGCCTTCCCCTTCATGTTCTTTGTCATCATGCTGGTCACCTTCTTTGGCCGCAACCTGGCGCTCATCTTTATCGCCATCGGGGCGGTGAGCTGGCTCGACATGGCGCGGATCGTGCGCGGCCAGACTCTCAGCCTCAAGAGCAAGGAGTTTATCGAGGCAGCCCACGTCTGTGGCGTCTCCAAGTGGAAGATCATCACCCGTCACATCGTACCGAACGTACTCGGTATCGTGGCCGTTTACGCCACCTTGCTGGTGCCGGGCATGATCATGTTTGAATCCTTCCTGAGTTTCCTGGGCCTTGGTGTTCAGGAACCGATGACCAGCTGGGGTGCCCTGCTGGATGAAGGCTCCAAGTCGATGGAAGTGGCCATCTGGCAACTGTTGTTCCCCGCCTGCTTTATGGTGGTGACCCTGTTTTGCTTCAACTTCCTCGGGGATGGTCTGCGTGACGCCCTCGATCCGAAAGATCGTTAATCGAGCATCGGATCGACAGGAAAGCATCACGAAAGATCGATAAGGAGTTTTTATATGAAGTTACTGGATGTGAAAGATCTGCGGGTCGAGTTCAAGACCCCGGACGGTAATGTGGTGGCGGTCAACGACCTCAACTTTTCTCTCTCTGCGGGTGAAACCCTGGGGATCGTCGGCGAGTCCGGCTCCGGCAAATCCCAGACGGCCTTTGCCATCATGGGGCTGCTGGCTAAAAACGGCATTATTACCGGTTCCGCCAAGTTTCAGGGCGAAGAGATCCTCAACCTGCCGGAGTCCAAGCTCAACAAGATCCGCTCCGAGAAGATCGCCATGATCTTCCAGGACCCCATGACCTCGCTCAACCCCTACATGAAGGTGCAGGATCAGCTGATGGAAGTGCTGATGTTGCATAAGGGCGTCAGCAAGGCGGAAGCGTTCGAAGAGTCGGTGCGGATGCTCGATGCGGTGAAGATCCCCGAAGCGCGCAAACGGATGGGCATGTATCCCCACGAGTTCTCCGGCGGCATGCGTCAGCGGGTGATGATCGCCATGGCGCTGCTCTGCCGGCCGCAACTGCTGATCGCCGACGAGCCGACCACCGCGCTTGACGTGACCGTACAGGCCCAGATCATGACCCTGATGAACGAGCTCAAGCGCGAGTTCAACACCGCCATCATCATGATCACCCACGACCTCGGCGTGGTCGCCGGTATCTGCAACAAGGTGCTGGTGATGTATGCCGGTCGTACCATGGAGTACGGCAAGGTAGACGATATCTTTTATCGCCCGAGCCACCCCTACACCGAAGGCTTGCTGCGCGCCATTCCCCGCCTCGATACCGAAGGGGAAGTGCTGCCCACCATCCCGGGCAATCCGCCCAACCTGCTGCGTCTGCCCACCGGCTGCCCCTTCCAGGAGCGTTGCCACCGGGTGAGCGAGATTTGCGGCCAGCAGTCACCGATCTTGACCCCCTTCAACGACGGTCGGGAGCGAGCCTGTCACTGGGTTTCGGATGCCATCAACAAGGGGGCCAACTAAATGGGTGCCGACAAAAAATTGCTGTTGGAAGTGTCTGACCTCAAGGTCCACTTCAGTATCAAGAGTGGCAAGGCGTGGCCCTGGGCCAAACCGTCCGACCTCAAGGCGGTCGATGGGGTGACCTTGCGTCTCTATGAGGGTGAAACCCTCGGTGTGGTGGGGGAGTCCGGTTGCGGCAAGTCCACCTTTGCCCGCGCCATCATCGGTCTGGTACCGGCCACCGATGGCAAGGTGGTGTGGCTGGGTGACGATCTCACCAAGCTCGACCAGAATGCCCTGCGCGAGAAGCGTAAAGAGATCCAGATGATCTTCCAGGACCCGCTGGCTTCTCTGAACCCGCGCATGACCATTGGCGACATCATTGCCGAGCCGCTCATCACCTTCTATCCCAACCTGCCACGGGAAGAGGTGAAGGAGAAGGTGCGCGCCATGATGAGCAAGGTGGGGTTGTTGTCCAACCAGGTCAACCGCTATCCGCACGAGTTCTCCGGCGGCCAGTGCCAGCGGATCGGGATTGCCCGGGCGCTGATCCTCGAGCCCAAGATGATCATCTGCGACGAGCCGGTCTCGGCGCTTGACGTCTCCATTCAGGCGCAGGTGGTCAACCTGCTCAAATCCCTGCAAAAGGAGATGGGGCTGTCGCTCATCTTCATCGCCCACGACCTGTCGGTGGTCAAGCATATCTCCGATCGGGTGCTGGTGATGTATCTGGGCAACGCCGTTGAGCTGGGGACCCGCAAGGAGATCTTTGCCAATCCGCTGCACCCTTACACCAAGGCGCTGATGTCAGCGGTGCCGATCCCGGACCCTGAGCTGGAGCGCAACAAGGTAATCCAGATCCTGGAGGGGGACTTGCCCTCACCGATGAACCCGCCGTCCGGTTGCGTGTTCCGCACCCGCTGCCCGGTGGCTGGCCCCGAGTGCGCCAAGACCCGTCCTGTGCTTGAGGGGAACTTCGATCACGCGGTCTCCTGCCTCAAGGTCGACCCGCTCTGATGGGGATGTGTTGAACCTGTTTGCGGGGCTCCTTGATGGGGCCCCGATTTATTTTTGACGGTAGTGAAGATGCCTCTTGGCGTTATCTTTTACCGCTGCTACTATCCGCGCAACAAGGGGAGTAACTTCTCGCCGGTTTGTCGTCATTACGGTGCACCCATTTCCTGCAGTGCACCCGGCAGCCGGGCAGTCGATGCAAATCAGCTGTAAGTGAGACCTTGCCGAGAGGCAAGGTGTATCTGCTCCAAACGCAAACCCACGCCTCTCGGTCGTGGGTTTTGTCGTTTTTGGGAGAAGTGAACATGGGTGAATGGTGGATGTGGACCGGTTTCTTCAGCATAGTGCTGGTCCTGTTATGGATAGACATACGCTTTGTCGGTGGCGGCAAGTCACACAAGGTGTCCCTCAAAGAGGCGGGCGTCTGGTCCCTCATCTGGATCAGTGTTGCTCTGCTCTTCAACCTGGCTATCTGGCTCTGGCTGGATCACAGCGCGGGCCGTGAAATCGCCAATCAGAAGGGGCTGGAGTTCCTTACCGGCTACCTCATCGAGAAGGCGCTGGCAGTGGACAACGTCTTCGTCTGGCTGATGCTGTTCGGCTACTTTGCCATTCCGGCCGAGCTGCAGCGCCGGGTGCTGCTCTACGGGGTACTGGGGGCCATCGTGATGCGGGCTGGCATGGTATTCGCCGGTAGCTGGCTCATCGAGCAGTTCCACTGGATCCTCTATCTGTTCGGCGCCTTCCTGCTGCTGACCGGTGCCAAGATGCTGTGGGCGGCCGACAAGGAGCCTGATCTCGCCAACAACCCGCTGCTGGGCTGGATGCGCCGTCGCTTCAAGGTGACCGAGACGCTGGAGGGGGAGAAGTTCTTCGTCTGGCGTGACGGTGTGCGCTATGCCACTCCGCTGCTGCTCATTCTGGTGCTGGTGGAGGTGAGCGACCTCATCTTCGCGGTGGACAGTATCCCGGCCATCTTCGCGGTGACCACGGATCCCTTCATCGTGCTGACCTCCAACATCTTCGCCATCATGGGTCTGCGTGCCATGTACTTCCTGCTGGCAGGTGTGGCTGATCGCTTCGCCCTGCTCAAATACGGTCTGGCGCTTATCCTGATGTTTATCGGGGTCAAGATGCTGCTGCTGGATATCTTCAAAATCCCGACCGGCATTGCGCTTGGTGTAGTTGCGTTGATCCTGCTGGCATCCATGGGCCTGAGTCTGTTTGTGACCCGTAAAAAGGCCGCTTGAGCGCGGCAGAGAATGAAGCAATAACAACAAGGGCTCCCGTGGGAGCCCTTTTTCATATCGTGTTATCAGCGTTTGATCTTCTTGGGGTTGGTGTAGCCCCAGATGGTGTACATGTCCGCCAGCAGGGCGCCGTTGTACTCCTCCAGGTCCGCCTGTTTCACTTCGGCGTCACCCTGACGGCCAAACAGCACCACCTCGTCACCGGGTTTCACACCCTTCAGGTCGGTCACGTCCACCATGATGGTGTTCATGGAGGTCTTGCCGACCACCGGTACCTTCTGACCCTGGATCAGCACATAGGCTTTGTTGCTGAGGGCGCGGCGATAGCCATCGGAGTAGCCCAGCGGCAGGTTGGCGAGCCAGGAGTCACGCTTGAGAGTAAAGGTGCGGTCATAACCGACGGTGTTACCCGCTGCATAGTGGTTGACCGAGGCGACCTGGGTCTTGAATGCCATCACCCGCTTGTATTCGGTGTGGGAGGGGATGGAGTCACCGTAGAGCAGGCCGCCCGGGCGCACCATGTCGAAGTAGGCGTCCGGCACGGCCAGAGTGGCGAAGGAGTTGGCGGCGTGGATGGTGATCTTGCTGCGATCCAGCTTGCCCGCTTCCAGCAGCCACTGGGAGTCCAGTTTGAACTGGGCCAGTCCCATCTTGACGTCCTCTTTCTCCTCAACCGGGAAGTGGGTCATGATGCCGACCGGGGTGATCCCCTTTAGCTTGAGCATGGCCAGCGCATCCTGCTTGGCATCGGCCAGACGCAGGTCGATGCCGTTGCGGCTCATGCCGGCGGAGTTGAGTGCAATATGCACCGGAATGGTGGTGTGGTGGCGCTGGGCGATATCGGCGATACCCTGGGCACTGACCAGACTGCCGATCAGCTCCTCCATCTTGTAGGGCAGGGCCTGCTCTACTTCATCAGGGGTGGCAGCACGCACCCGCATCAGACGGCCGGTAAAGCCCTTCTCGCGGGCGACGCGCGCCTCTTCGTTGCTGGCGATGCCGATGCAGGGGATATTGGCCTTGACCACGGAGGGGACCAGCAGGTCGATGCCATGACCGTAAGCGTCGGCCTTCATGATGGCGCAGATCTGCGGGCCCTTGTCGCCGAGGCGATCCTTGAGGGTCTGGATATTGTGTTCAAAGGCGCCCAGATCCACTTCCAACCAGGCGTTGCTGGCGGTTTGCTCCTGGCCGTTGCGATGATCCGTCGCAAGGGGCAGATAGGGAGCCGCAACGGCTTGGCCCGCGAGCAGGCCGAAGATCAGGGTAGCCAGCAGAGTTTTCTTGTGCATGGTGATTCCTTTTTGTTGTTCGCGTTGGATAGTTTGGACGGGGTCGGCCACATTGGTGGTGGTT
Organism: Aeromonas sp. R1-1; assembly: GCF_040908495.1. NCBI lineage: Bacteria > Pseudomonadati > Pseudomonadota > Gammaproteobacteria > Aeromonadales > Aeromonadaceae > Aeromonas > Aeromonas sp. R1-1. Next base: position 12,862 of record NZ_JBFODV010000016.1, read on the forward strand.
TAACCACAACTTGTTGTTATTATTATGATCTTTGTCACTCTCAACAGGCGCTGACTGGGTGGGAGTTTACCGCAACACGGGTTCGGCCGACACTCGTCAGGGGAAGAAAATGGTTAATCTTGAGTTACGTTTGCCACCACCGCTGATCTTCCTGCTCTGTGCCGGGGCCATGTGGTGGCTAAGAGGGGAGAGCCAGCCTGGCATCTGGGTAATGGCGCTGATGGCTATGCTGGTCGTGGCGGGGGCCATCATGGGCTTTGGTGCCCTGCAACGGTTTCGTCACCATCAGACCACGGTCAGCCCCACCAAACCGCAGCACACCAGTCGTCTGGTGACCTGTGGCGTCTATCGCTTCAGCCGCAATCCCATGTATTTGGGATTGCTATGCTGGCTGGCCGCCTGGGGCTGTTATCTCGGTGGTATATGGGTCTGGGTTGGGCCAATCGTGCTGGTGGCCTGGTTAACTCGCTTTCAGATCATGCCGGAGGAGCGGCTGCTAAGCGCCCGTTTTGGCGACGAGTATGTGGCGTATTGCCAGCGTGTTCGCCGTTGGTGCTGATTGGCAGTGACCTGCGTGGGCTGAGGGATAAGTCGGGTCAGCCGTGCTGGATAAAGAGAACCCCGGGCGGGCCCGGGGTTCTCGAGGAACTGGTTAGAAAAAATCGCCCTTCTCGTCCTTGGTGGGTTCGAGGCTCCAGCCGGTGGCATCGCTGCTGCTGGCAATCTGCCCCTTCTCCTTCCACAGCTTGATCTTGAGGCGCAGGTTGTTGGCCGAGTCGGCGTTTTTCACCGCCTCTTCTTCCTCAATCACCCCTTCCACCACCAGGTCGAACAGGGCACTGTCGAAGGTAACCATGCCGAGGGCCTTCGATTTTTCCATCACCTCTTTGAGACCACCAAATTCGCCGCGTTTGATCATGTCGCGGATGGTGTGGGTGCCGAGCATGATCTCCACTGCGGCCCGGCGGCCGCCATCAGTGGTTTTCACCAGCCGCTGGGAGACAAAAGCCTTGAGGTTGTTGCCCAGATCGTTGAGCAGCTGGGGGCGGCGCTCCTCGGGGAAGAAGTTGATGATGCGATCCAGCGCCTGGTTGGCGTTGTTGGCGTGCAGGGTGGAGATGGCAAGGTGACCGGTTTCGGAGAAGGCCAGCGCATGCTCCATGGTCTCGCGATCGCGGATCTCGCCGATAAGAATGACGTCCGGCGCCTGACGCAGGGTGTTTTTCAGGGCTGCGTGGAAGCTGCGGGTATCCACGCCAACCTCCCGCTGGTTGATGATGCTCTTGCGGTGGCGATGAACGAACTCCACCGGATCCTCGATGGTGATGATGTGGCCACCGCTGTTGCGGTTGCGGTGGTCGATAAGCGCCGCCAGCGAAGTGGATTTGCCCGAGCCGGTACCGCCGACGAACAGCACCAGGCCACGTTTCTCCATGATGGTGTCGAGCAGCACAGGCGGGAGTTTGAGATCTTCAAAGCGGGGGATTTCGGTCTTGATGTTGCGGGCCACCAGAGAGACTTCGTTGCGCTGCTTGAAGATGTTGACTCGAAAGCGGCCGATCTGGGGCAGGGAGATGGCGAGGTTCATCTCCAGATCCTTCTCGAACTGCTGCTTCTGCTCGCCATCCATGATCTCGGCGGCGATCCGCGCCACTTCCCCCGGCTCAAGCGGCGTTTCGTTGAGGGGGCGCAGGCCGCCGTTAAATTTGGCGCAGGGGGGCGCGCCGGTCGACAGATAGAGGTCTGAGCCATCCTGCTTGGCCAGGATCTGTAACATGTCTCGCAATTCCATTTTTTTGCCTCGTCGATCAATGAGATGCCATGAGCGGGATGATATTGAGTGTACAGCCTCAGGCGCCGGTCAGTTTCTCGCGAAAGACAAAAAAGACCGCACCGAGAATGCAGAGCCCTGCCCAGAGATAGTCCCATTTCAGATCTTCCTTGAGATAGAAGATAGAGAAGGGGACGAATACGGTGAGTGTGATCACTTCTTGCAGGATTTTAAGTTGGCCCACGCTCATCACCGTATGGCCGATGCGGTTGGCGGGCACTTGCAGCAGGTATTCGAACAGGGCGATACCCCAGCTCACCAGGGCGGCAATGATCCAGGGTTTATGGTTCATGCTCTTGAGGTGAGCGTACCAGGCGAAGGTCATAAAGACGTTGCTGCAGAGCAGCAGACCGATACTGGTGAAAATCGGGTTCATAGGGTTCTCCTTGAAAATCCGGCGCATTTTATCCCTGAACCACGGGTTTTCATACGTGGTGCGGGAGGGTATTTTTAACCAACAGGATAAGCCGTGCGAGGTATGCGACGGGATGGGCAAGTTATGCGGGATAGTGTTGTTACTGTTATTTGCCATGCCGGTGCGAGCGACCCCGACGCTGACGGTGGCCACCGATCTGTGGCCGCCATTTCGCATCCTGCAAGCGGATGGCCGGTTGCAGGGGCTCGACATGGACATCCTGCGCCGGTTGCAACAGGCGAGCGGCATTGAGTTGCAGGTACGGCGGATGCCGTGGGGCAGGGCGCTCAAGCAGATGCAGACCGGTCAGGTCGATCTGATGATTGGACTCGCCTATACCGCCGAGCGGGCGCAGTTCATCGACTATCTGCAACCTGCCTACTACCAGTGCTGGCCCGCGTTTTATGGTCAGCCGGTCAATGTGGCCCGGATCCACCAATACCGCGATCTGCAAGGGGTGAAGGTGGGCTATGTGCTCAACTCCGCCTACTTTGAGCCCTTCAACAGTGACAGCCGCCTCGACAAGCACGGGGTACCCACCGAAGATCAGCTGCTGCGCATGGCGCAGCGCGGTCACCTGCCGCTGATGATTGGCACCGACTGTCAGGTGGACTATGCCCTGAGTCAGGGAAATGCCAGCCGGATAGGCAAGGCGGACTACCGTCCCGCCACGCCGGTGACCCTCTATCTGGGGATGAGCAAGCACTCACCTCACCAGTCGCTGCGCCAGCCCTTGCTGGTGGCGCTGCAAAATCTGGTGGCCAGCGGTGAGATAAGCGTGATGGCCAAGCGTTACCAGCCTTGACCTTGGGTGGCAAGCCACTGTTATCATGCCCTTTTCCTGCTTCTCCCCGGTGCTGTGACAGGGCCGGGGGGAAGCCTTGTTATTCGGGGATCATCCTTGTACCTCTCCCTTATCGCCCGCCAGCAGCGCTGGCAGCGGCGCTGGCTCTGTGGCCTGACGCTGCTGACCCTGCTGCTGTTTCTCTTCTCCCTCGTCTGGGGCGAGTTTGTGCTGCTGCCCTGGCAGCCCCTTGGCGATCTCGAACAGCGCATCCTGCTGGAGCTGCGCCTGCCCCGCGCCCTGCTGGCCCTATTGGCTGGCGCCGCGCTCGCTTGTGGCGGCGCCGTATTGCAGGTGATGCTGCACAACCCGGTGGCCGAACCCGGGCTGCTTGGCGTTTCAAGCGGAGCAGGACTGGCTGCCATGGTGGCGATGGCGGTGGCCAAGTCCCTCGGCCTCTATCTGCCTGGCTGGGGGCTGTCGCTGGCGGCCTTCGGTGGCGCCCTGCTGGTGACCATGCTGCTCATTCGGCTGGCTCGCCGGGCGCGTCTCGGTCATGCTCGCTTGCTGTTGTTTGGCGTCGCCATCGGTATTCTTACCAATGCCGCCATGACCTGGTTGATGTACTTTGCCGACGACGGCTCCTTGCGTGAATTCATGTTCTGGATGATGGGCAGCCTCTCTTACGGCAGCCAGCAGTTTGGCTGGTGGTGGCTGGTGCTGCCGCTCACCCTGGGCTGGCTCTGTTGGCAGGGCAAGGCGCTGCAACAGTTGCTGCTGGGGGAGACTCAGGCCCGCCTGATGGGGATGGATGTCGACAAGATGCGGGTGCGGCTGGTGCTGGCGGTCTGTCTGCTGACCGGTGTGGCGGTGTCGTTGTGTGGTGTCATCGGTTTTGTCGGGTTGGTGGTGCCCCATCTGCTGCGGCTCTGCGGTGGCAGCGATCAGCGCTTTCTGTTACCTGCCTCGGCGCTTGGCGGCGGGGCCCTGCTGCTGGCGGCCGATCTGGTTGCTCGATCCACCCTGAGCGCGGGGGAGTTGCCTATCGGCGTCATCACCGCCTCGGTGGGGGCGCCGCTCTTTATCTACCTGCTATTGAGGCAAACTGTCGATGGTGCTGCATGAATATCTGCATGATTTGGTCGGGGCGCGCAGTCTCCTTATTTACCTGTTGTTGAGGCAAGATGCCGATGTCACCCGCTGATCCCATACCGGTTTCTTCTCGTGCTGCTGCGCCGCTGCTGGAGGCGCGCGCACTCGCCATTGCTGGACGGCTCTCTCCCCTAGATATCTGCTGGCATGGCGGCCAGTTGGTGGCGCTGTTTGGCCCCAATGGCAGTGGCAAGTCGACCCTGCTCGGGGCGCTGGCGGGGATTTTACCCGCCGATGGCACAGTGCTGCTGGGGGGGGAAGTGCTTACTGACCTGAGT
>NZ_JBFODV010000160.1:0-3146 GCF_040908495.1 Aeromonas sp. R1-1
GGCTGGCCCTTTTCTACGTGAGAGGCTCTCAAGCTGCCAGACGGGTCAGTACCTTCACCAGCAGCTCGATGCGCGGGGCAATGCTGGCCAGATCCAGATACTCCTCGTCACTGTGGAAACCGGCACCGATAGGGCCCAGACCATCCAGAGTGGGGATGCCGAGGGCGGCGGTCAGGTTGGCATCAGAGCCGCCCCCCACCTCCTGCCAGCTGATCGGCAGCCCCAGTTCGGCGCCACACTCCTCCACCAGTTGCATCAGTGCCTGGGTGCCCTCGGACGGCACCATGGCCGGTTTGTGGGCCTCGCGGGTCAGCTGGATGGTGACGCCGTCCAGATGCGGCCGCTCGGCCAGGGTGAGCAGATGATCGTTGATCTGGTGGTACTCCTGATTGTCCCAGAAGCGGACGTCTACCACGGCGCTGGCATGGGCCGGCACTATGTTGGCGCCATTGCCCCCCTCGACAATGCCGATGTTGAGGGTTGTGCCGCTCTCGAAGTTGGTCAGGGCGTTGATGGCCAGGATCCAGTGGCCCAGCTCGGTGATGGCGCTGCGCCCCTTCTGCGGTTCGTTGCCCGCGTGAGCCGCCTTGCCGGTGAAGTCGATGCGATAACGGGCCATCCCCTTGCGCGCCTTGACCAGCGAGCCATCGGCGCGGGCCGCTTCGGCCACCAGCACCTGTTTCGCCTGTTTGGCCACCGCTGCCAGCCAGTCACTGGAGTGGAGGGAACCAATCTCCTCGTCCGGGTTCATGCAGACGCAGATGCTCAGGCGATCGCGCACCTCGCGGGGCAGTTCACGCAGGGCATAGACGATGTTGAGCAGGCCGGATTTCATGTCGGAGACACCGGGGCCGTAAGCGCGCTCACCATCGACGCTCATCGGGCGGGCGGCGGCGGTGCCGAGGGGGAAGACTGTATCCATATGGCCGATCAGCATTACATCGATCTGCGCCGCATCAGGCTGGTTGCGGATCTCCAGTCCCACCCCGGCGGCGCCACAGTCGACCCGCTTGATCTGCCAGCCGCCCATCGCCTCATATTTGGCAGCCATCAGGTCGGCCACTGCCGCAATGCCCGGCTGGTGCAGGGATCCGCAATCCAGATTGATCAGCAGGGCCAGTTCGGTCAGGTATTGATCCAGAGAAAAAGTCATTGCTTGCTCCACTATCAGGTTCGGGTCAGAGAAGGATGTTCATCACCAGCATGGCGCCGAAGGCGTTGAGTACCGAGATGGCGACCATGATGGGGATGTAACGCCCTTCGGTGCCGATGCAGCCGAGGATGCGGCCCATGTACTGTACCTGGGAGCCCATCAGGTAGATGGCTGGCGCCAGAATGGCGATGTGGGTGCCGTTGAGGATCCCCTGATCGAACAGGGTGATGACCACACCGACCGCGCCGCCCATCGACATCCAGGCGCCGATCAGCACGGCTGCCGCCTCACCGGGCAACCCGAAGATGGCCATGACAGGGGAGAAGATGGCGCCCATGGCATCCAGCGCGCCGGTGATCTGCAGCGCCTTGATGATGACGAAGGCCATCAGTACGTTGGGTACGGTGGAGGTGGTGGCGATGACCCAGCCCTTCTTGGCCCCTTCGACGAAGATATCGGTGACGATGGGTTTCTTGATGTTGGCCTGGCTCATTTGGCTTGCTCCTGAGTGTTGAGGGTCTGCTGGGTGTTGTTATCGGTCTGCTTGCCTTCGCTCATATTGAGGTAGACCCGAAACAGGTTGGCCCCGACAAATTTGAAGGCGAACATCACGATGACAGCCAGACCGATGGAGGAGCTGACCGCCGGGCTGCCATCTGCCAGTGTCAGGGTGAACAGCACGGCGCCGGAGGAGAAGAAGTTGACGATGGTGGCACCAGCGGAGAACTGGAACATGGTGAATACGTCGGTTTCACGCTTGGTGATGAGCCCTTCATCCTTGAGCTGACGAGTCATGGCGGCACCGGCATCGGTACTCTGCAGGGAGGCGATAAGGGCGAGGCCGGTGTTGCCCGGGATCCCCATCAGCGGACGCAGCAGCGGGGTCAGCAACTTGCGGGCCGCTTCCAGCGCGCCGTAGTGCTCCAGCACATTGATCATGCCGAGGGCAAACATCACGGTGGGGATCAGGGTCAGGGCGAACAGAAAGCCATCTCGCGCCCCGTTGCCCCCCTTGCCGCGCATGTCGGTCATGGCGGTCTTGATGCCGTCACCATTCTCGCTGACGCTCTGGACCATGGTACCGAACGAACCGTTCAGCGTGGTGAAATCGAATACCCCGTACCACTCGCCGGATTGCAACAGTCCGGAGAAGAAGACCACGGCGAAGGCCAGTGCCAGGTAACTGCCTAGGCTCACCGAGCGTGTTTTGTCTGTCATTAGCTAGCTCCATATGAATAATTATTTAATCTGAATAATTATAATTGATATAGATGTCACTAAATTGATGGTGGTCAAAATGGTTTGCTACAAATGACGAATGTATTGGTGTTATGTGACTGTGATCGCCATATGATTGGACGATAATCTGGTTTTTCTCGAATTGTTTGAGTGAATAAAAAGCAGGGGCGGGATAGCGGGGCAAAAAAAACCGGGCACGAGGCCCGGTTTGGTCAATCAGTCAGATGTGATTACTGGAGTACCAGCACCATCAGCAGGCCGACGCTAATGGCAGATACCAGGAAGGCAAAGCCATAGAACACATAGTGGTGCAGCTTGGTGGTGTGGATCCCCAGATCGTGCAGACCGTGGTAGATACGGTGCATACCGTGCCAGACTGGCAGGGCGATGATCACCAGCAGGATGCAGGCACCCCACCAGGAGCTGGCGAACGCGTGCACGCGGTCATAGCTCATGGTTTCCACGTCCATGATGCCCATGGGCACCAGCAGACCGGTGATGAGGACAATGACCGGCAGCAGCATGGCAACGACCATGCCACCCGCACCAAACAGACCCCAGTAAATTGGTTCGTCAGAACGTCTCATTGTTTTCTCCTCAGGCCACGATGATCAGGACAAGCAGGGACACCACCGCCAGCGCCACATACTGGGCGAGAACGATCGGCTTCTCCGGTACCAGGTCTTCACCACGGAAGATACGCATGGCTTTCGGCGCCAGGGCGAACCAGGTTTTGGCATGGAACAGGCACGCC
>NZ_JBFODV010000161.1:0-1430 GCF_040908495.1 Aeromonas sp. R1-1
GTCATAGAGGCGCTCGGCCTCGCTCGGGTGGGCGCCGCAGGAGAAGCTCGGGCGCATCCCGCTCTTGGTATCGGCCGCCAGCGTGAATTGGGAGACCACCAGCAGGCTGCCGCCGATCTGACCGACATTGAGGTTCATCTTGCCATTCTCGTCACTGAAGACCCGATAGCCGCTCACCTTGTGCAGCAGTTTGTCGGCCTTGGCCTCATCATCCCCCTGCTCCACCCCGAGCAGTACCAGCAGCCCCTGACCGATGGAGCCGGTCACTTCCCCCTCGACAGTCACGCTGGCCTCGGAGACCCGCTGAATCAGTGCAATCACATCCCTCTCCTCTCAAAACAGAACGACCGCCCCGGCTCGATTGCAGGGGCGGTCGTCGATGCTACCAATAAACCGGTGGCCAAGGCGATGGCTTAGCCAAGCTCCTCACTGGCCGGTTTCTCATATTCACCGAGGCAGGCCGTGGTTTCAGCCCCCAGCAGCACCACCAGCCAGCTGAGATAGACCCAAACAAACAGGATCGGGATGGTGGCCAGCGCGCCGTAGATGGCCTGATAGGAGGGGAAGTTGGTGATGTAGATGGCAAAGCCGCGCTTGGCCAGCTCGAACAGGGTCGCCGCTACCAGCGCACCGATAAAGGCGTGGATCAGCCGCACCTTGCAGTTCGGCACCACGGTATAGACCAGCAGGAAGGTGAGCACCGAGAAGAGGAACGGCAAACCGCGCAACAGCAGATAACCGATACCGAACAGGCTTTCGGCGCCAAACAGCCGCAACGAGAAGATGTAGGAGGAGATGGCGATACTGGCCCCGATAAGCACGGGCCCCAGGGTCAGGATCATCCAGTACATGGCAAACGCCTGCGCCAGCGGGCGGCCCTGGGTCGAACGCCAGATGTAGTTGAGGTTCTTGTCGATGGCGGAGATCAGCATCAACGCCACCACCACCAGCGCCCCGATCCCCACTGCCGTGGTGTTGGTGGCATTGGCGACGAAGCCGTCGATGTACTCCTTGAGCATGTCTCCCGCAGTCGGCACAAAGTTGTGGTAGACGAACTGCTCCATCGCCTGCTTGAGGCTCTGGAACACCGGGAAGGCGGACATCATGCCAAAGACCACGGCGATCATCGGCACCAGCGAAAGCAGGGTGACATAGGCCAGATAACCGGCGGTGACCGTCAATCTGTCCTGCTGGAAACGGCCCCAGACAAACTGGGCAAAGTGGCGACCATCATGGCGCAAGAAGGAGAGGGCGTGGGCCAAACGGCCGCTGACAGGCTGCTGCATCTTGATTCTCGTTAGCGTCATAGTGGCAATATTGTGTCAGAGGAGAGCGCTGTTTGACCACCTTTGCACCCGATTTGCCTCCATCTGCCCCAACCTGTCGCCCGGCTGGCGTCTCTGGCTGTCGTCAGAAGCAGAAATAAAAAC
>NZ_JBFODV010000162.1:0-11026 GCF_040908495.1 Aeromonas sp. R1-1
GGCCGCCACCTCTGTGATGCTTGTCAGCTGCTCGCATTAGCCGCTGATGCCCACCTCCAGCTTGAACGGCGTCTTGGCCTTGCTGCTCTCGGCCGCCCCCATCTGGTAGACCCGAATGGTATAAGTGCCCTTGGCGGGCAGGGTCGCCTCAAAGTTGTTCCCTTCGGTAGAACCGATAAACATCGCCTCCCCCTTGCTGCCCGGCGGCAGAATATTGAAGTAGGGCTTGCCGGTCAGGATCACCACCATGCTCTGGCCCTTGTTGGCCGTCAGCTTGTAATCGAGGGTCTGGCTACCCTGAATGGTGCCGTTGATAGTCGCCCCTGACTCCCCCTTCTTGAACTGCACCTGCTGGGTCTTGATCCCGTCAGCCGCCTGCGCCACGCCCGCAATACCACCGAAGAGCGCAGATGCACATACCGCTGCCAGCCATGCTTTTCTCATCATTTGTCATCCCTTGTGTGAATGGAACCCCTGTTACTGTTGCTCAAGGTGGCCCAAAAAACCATCGCCGTTTGCGGCATCGCTCAATCAATTTGCCATCACCATCGACCCGCCATCAAAAGGGGCGCCGCTGCGCCCCTTCTCTTTACTCTTTAGTCGACCATCAGCTTGATTTGCCCGACTTGGGCTCATCAAGGGTGTGCTTCACCTCTTCATACCAGAGGTCGTGGTGCTCCTTGGCCCAGGTCTCGTCCACCTCGCCGGTCACCATCCCCTCCAGCGCCCCTTCCAGCTGGAACAGGCCCATGTAGATATGGAAGATAAAACCGCAGATAAGGATCAAGGCGCCTACGATATGGATAAAGCTGGCCCACTCCATCTGGCGGCGCAGCTGGCCGAAGATGGGGAAGTCGAGGAACAGCCCGGTCGCCACCACAATGCCGCCAAACCAGATCAGCAGCCAGAAGATCGCCTTCTCGCCACCGTTGGAGAAGCCCGCCGAGGGGTGACTTCCCTTGTGCTTGCCGAGCATGCCGCCAAACTTCATGAACCACTGCACATCCACCATGTTGACGATGTTGTGGCGGAACCACTTGATGAGCACCCCCATCAGGCAGAGGAAGAAGAGCGGCCCCACGTAGTTGTGGAACACCTTGGCAAACCAGATCCAGTTCTCCCACACCCCGAGGCTCACCACCGGCTTGATGAAGTACTTGCCGTAGATGATGGCCAGCCCCGACCCGGAGAGGGTCAGGAACATGGCTGCCGTGGTCCAGTGCAGCGCCCGATCCAGCCGGCTCCAGCGCTTGAGCTTGCGCCCGGTGCGCGGTTTGGAGAGCTTGGTCTGCCCCACCACCAGATACATCAGGCCACACATGGCGAGCGACCCGAAAATAGCGATGGCGCCGAGCGGCGACACCCACTTGGTCTTCACCTCGAACCAGAGCTGGCCCGGCACCGAGATCAGCACTCCGTGCTCCGGCGAGCGGGAGGTGGTCACCCCCTCCTGCCCATCCTTCACCGCCCGCCAATAATCGGCGCCGGCAAAGCCGACCGCCTCTTTCTGCGCATCAGCGAAGCCGGGCGCGCTGAACAGCAGCAAGGCCGTCAGTAGCGCTGTCAGCCAGTGTCTCATTGGCCATCCTCCTGCTTGCCAAGCTTGAGCCCCTTGCCTCTGCCATCGTGAGGTTTGCTGGCGTCGCGATAAAGCGCCTGTTCATCAGCCCCCCAAGCTGCGTGAGGGGCACCGCGATAGGCAACCCGCTCGCGGAAGATATCGGAGATAACCTGCGCATCCCCGGCCAGCAGTGCCTTGGTGGAGCAGAGCTCGGCACACATGGGCAGCTTGCCCTCGGCGATGCGGTTGGCACCGTACTTCTGGCGCTCCGCCTCGCTGTGATCCTCTTCCGGGCCACCGGCGCAGAAGGTGCACTTGTCCATCTTGCCCCGATCGCCAAAGGCGGCGGTTTTCGGGAACTGGGGCGCCCCGAACGGGCAGGCAAACAGGCAGTAGCCGCAACCGATGCAGAGATCCTTGTTGTGCAGCACTATGCCGTCGTCGGTGTGATAGAAGCAGTCGGCCGGGCAGACCGCCATGCAGGGGGCATCTGTGCAGTGCATGCAGGCGACCGAGATGGAGGTCTCCCCCGGCAGGCCGTCGTTGAGGGTCACCACCCGGCGGCGCTGGATGCCCCACTCGAGGGCATCGTCGTTCTCGTTCTTGCACGCCGTCACACAGCCGTTGCACTCGATGCAGCGCTTGGTGTCACACATGAATTTCATTCTGGCCATGGGATCAGGCTCCTACTTTGCGAAAACGGCACAGGGTGACCTTGGTCTCCTGCATCTGGGTGACCGGGTCATAACCATAGGTGGTGACTATGTTGACCGACTCCCCCAGCACATAGGGGTCAGACCCTTCCGGATATTTGGATCGCAGATCCTTGCCCTCGAAGTGGCCGCCGAAGTGGAACGGCATAAAGGCGAGCCCCGGTTTGACCCGCGGGGTCACCAGTGCCTTCACCTTGACCCGGCCCCCTTCCGGCCCCTCGACCCACACATCCTGACCGTCGCGCACGCCGACGTCGTTGGCATCCGCCGGGTTCATCTCGACGAACATCTCCTGCTGCAATTCAGCCAGCCAGGGGTTGGAACGGGTCTCGTCGCCGCCCCCCTCATACTCCACCAGACGGCCCGAGGTGAGGATGATGGGGAACTCCTTGCTGACATCCTTCTCCTGCACCGAGGCGTACTGGGTCGGCAGGCGCCACAGGCTCTTCGAATCAGGCCAGGTGGCGTAGTCGGCCAGCAAGTCGCGGCGCGGGGTGTAGAGCGGCTCGCGGTGCTTGGGCACCTGATCCGGGAAGGTCCACACCACGCAGCGCGCCTTGGCGTTGCCATACGGCACAAAGCCGTGCTTGATGGCGACGCGCTGAATGCCGCCAGAGAGATCGGTCTTCCAGTTCTTGCCCTCGGCCTCTTTCTTCTCGGCCTCGGTCAGCTCATCCCACCAGCCGAGCTGTTTCATCAGGTCGGCAGTGATCTCGGGATAACCGTCTTCCACCTCGCTCCCTTTCGGCCAGGAGTCTTCGGCGAGCAGCGAGACTCCCTGATACTCGATGCCGAAGCGGGCGCGGAAACCACCGCCCCCTTCCGACACCGGAATGCTGGTGTCGTAGAGGATGTGGCTGCCGGGATGTTTCATCTCAGGGGTACCCCAGCAGGGCCACGGCAGACCGTACACTTCGCCACTGACCGGGCCGCCCTCGGCCTTGAGGTTGGTCTTGTGGAAGGTGTGCCAGTTCTGCTGGTGCGCCTTGAGCCGCTCCGGGCTCTGGCCGGTGTAGCCCACACTCCACATGCCGCGGTTATATTCGCGGGTGATGTCTTCCAACAGTGGCTGGTTGTTCTCTACCTTGATGTGCTTGAACAGCTGGTCGGCAAAGCCGAGCTTCTTGCTCAAGAGATACATGATCTCGTGGTCGACCTTGGATTCGAACAGGGGTTCTATCACCTTGTCGCGCCACTGCATGGAGCGGTTGGTGGCGGTGACGGAACCATAGGTCTCGAACTGGGTGGTGGCCGGCAGCAGGTAGACGCCGTCGGTACGATCGTTCATGACGGCAGCGACTGTGGGATACGGGTCGACAATCACCATCATGTCGAGCTTTTGCATCGCCTTCTTCATTTCCGGGCCGCGGGTCTGGGAGTTGACCGCATGACCCCAGTAGAACATGGCGCGGATGTTGGAGCCCTGCTCGATGAGATCGGCGTTCTCCAGTACCCCGTCCACCCAACGGGAGACCGGGATGCCGTTGTTGTTCATCGGCAGCTTGCCGTTGTAAGGCTTGTTGTCGAAACGGGCCTTGATCCACTCGTAATCCACATCCCACACCCGGGCCCAGTGCTTCCAGGAGCCCTCTTCCAGCCCGTAGTAACCGGGCAGGGAATCGGAGGTGACGCCAAAGTCAGTGGCGCCCTGCACGTTGTCGTGACCGCGGAAGATGTTGGTGCCCGCCCCGCTCTTGCCCACGTTGCCGAGGGCCAGTTCGAGGATGCAGTAGGCACGGGTATTGTTGTTGCCGGTGGTGTGCTGGGTACCGCCCATGCACCAGACCACGCAGCCGGGGCGGTTGTCGGCCAGCAGTTTGGCGGCGCCATAGACCTGCTGTTCGTTGAGGCCGGTCACCCGCTCCACTTCCGCCGGAGTCCAGCGCGCCACCTCTTTTTGCACCTCGTCCATGCCGTAGACGCGGGTACGGATAAACTCTTTGTCTTCCCAGCCGTTCTTGAAGATGTGCCAGAGCATGCCCCAGATAAAGGCGACGTCGGTGCCCGGACGCAGGGAGAGGTACATGTCAGCCTTGGCGGCGGTGCGGGTGCGGCGCGGGTCGACCACCAGGATCTTGCAGCCATTGCGCTCTTTCGCCAGCAGGATGTGCTGCATGGCGACCGGGTGGGCCTCCGCCGGGTTGGAGCCGATAAACATGATCGACTTGCTGTTGTGCATGTCGTTCAGGCTGTTGGTCATGGCGCCGTAGCCCCAGGTGTTGGCGACGCCAGCGACCGTGGTGGAGTGGCAGATCCGCGCCTGGTGATCCACGTTGTTGGTACCCCACAGGGACGCCATCTTGCGAAACAGGTAGGCCTGCTCGTTGGAGTGCTTGGCGGAACCGAGCCAGTAGACGCTGTCGGGGCCGGACTCCTTGCGCAGGCGCAGCACCTCGTTGCCCACCTCTTCGATGGCCTGATCCCAGCTGATGCGCTGCCACTTGCCGCCCACCAGCTTCATCGGGTACTTGAGGCGACGCTCACCGTGGCCATGCTCGCGCAGGGCCGCCCCCTTGGCGCAGTGACCGCCAAGGTTGAAGGGGTGATCAAAGGCCGGCTCCTGACCGGTCCAGACGCCGTTCTGCACCTCGGCATAGACGCCGCAGCCCACCGAGCAGTGGGAACAGATGGTGCGCTTCACCTCGACCGGCACCCCGGCCGCCACGGTTTTGGCCTCGGCCCGCTGCATCATGGCGGGGGCCAGCCAACCGGCGGCCACGGCGCCACCGGCTACCAGACCCGAGTTGACCATAAAGGCGCGGCGGGTCAGCCCCTGACCGCGAATGGCCTCATTGCCCTGCTCGCCCGCCTGGGGCTGCTCGGCACGTTTTGTCAGTTTCATGAGTTCTCCTTCACTGATCCGGCTCAGTCAGTGCCGCGCAGGGTGCGATAAAAGTCGTGAACATGGGGGGTCTCCCGATAGCCCTTGTCAGGCTCGGTGTCGTGAGTCAGCACCTCTTTGCCCACCACCCGACCGGTGGCACCGGCCAATACGCCTATGGTGGCGACCACGCCAACTCCCTTGATCAGATTGCGGCGGGACGGGTCTTTCAGCTGTTCATCGCTCATTCTTGTGACCTCTGTTGTTGTTCTTGCTGGCGCCTGCGCGCCAGCTTCGCGTCCAATGGGATATCTCGTCTGCTCGTTTTGTTATGCGCAGCTCTTGTTATGCGCAGATAGGGGCATTCAGCCCGGCACCACGCAGGCGCCAAACGGCAGGCGCAATTCGTTTTCCAGCTTGAAGAAATCTTCGGCAAGGGCGCCGACCGCCCGGTAGAAGCTGCCCCCTTTCGCCTGTTGCTGATCGCGGCAGCAGGCGAGTACCCAGGGGGCAAGGTGGCGCTCATAGAAGCGGTTGCGCTCCGGATGTTGCTCGCCAATCAGTACCGCCATCACCTCACAGAGGGCGGCGAGATGATCTTCCGGCTCGCACACTCCGCTCTGGCGCTCAAAACCCAGCGACTGCAGATCTGCGCGCAGCACCGCCAGCGGCAGCTCCATCAAAGAGCCAGTGAGATACCAGGAGGCAAACGGCACGATCTCCCCGCGCCCCAGCCCGATAAAGAGCTCCTGATACTCCTCGGCAAGCTCGTTTTCGTGGTGGCTGCTGGCCGCCAGCTGCACCAGCCCCAGCCCTCTGGCAAAGGGGCCAGGCATCGGCTGCAACCCTTGCAGCCAGGCGAGCTGTTCGCCACGGGGAGCGGCGCGCCAGAGGCTCGCCAGCAGGGCGTAGAGATCGGCGCTGTTCTGTTCCAGTTCGGTCATGGTCAGTTCGCCAGCCTTTTCGTTATGTTGTTCACTCATCACTGGCCCTCACACCTTGAGCTGGGAGACGGGATCCGCCGCCAGCGCCGCAAACACATCCTTGACCCGACAGTCCTCGCACATCAGCAACCGCTGGGCGGCCTCGTTCTGGAAGTG
This sequence comes from Aeromonas sp. R1-1, assembly GCF_040908495.1. NCBI lineage: Bacteria > Pseudomonadati > Pseudomonadota > Gammaproteobacteria > Aeromonadales > Aeromonadaceae > Aeromonas > Aeromonas sp. R1-1. The sequence continues at coordinate 6,196 of NZ_JBFODV010000162.1, forward strand.
GGAGTGACCGGCCAGCTTTTGCTGGATGCGGCGGATCATCGAGGCGGGCGCGAACGGCTTGGAGCAGCGAATGCAGCAGGCCGCCTCTTCGGCTTTCAGGCTCTGTACGGCGCGGCGCGCCTCGGGCACGGGTTGCAGGCGGGGCACCAGTACGATGGCCTGCTCGGGGCACGCCTTTTCACACATGCCGCACTGGATGCAATCCTGCTCGATAAAGTTGAGACCCGGAGTGTGCCCCACCGCATGCAGGGCACGGCTCGGGCAGACCGCCACGCAACCCATGCAGAGGGTGCAGTCAGCTTCTTTCAGCTCCACACTGCCGTATGGAGCGCCATAAGGCACCGCCAGCGGCTCGCGGCTCCCTTCGTTGGCCTGCCAGAGGGCATCGAAAGCGGCAAACAGGTTCTCCCGTTTGTCCCCTTTCAGCGGCTTGTCCAGCAGGGCAAGGGCTGGTTCACCGGAGATCGGCTTATCTTGTTCGGCATCCGGGTTAAACAGGGCGATGCGATCGGCAGAGAGACCGGCGCCCGCCAACAGCACGGCGGCGCTCGCCTGCTCCCGCTCAACCAATGCCCGCACACTTGCGGGAGCATCATCACCGAGCGCAATGCGCACCGCGCTGGCGCCATAGGCGAGTGCGGCGAACCAGCTCTCGATGCCTAAACTCGCGCTCTCCTCCACCCAGATCGGCAGCCAGTTGGCGGGCAAACGGGTGAGTTCGGCCTCCACCCATTCGCGCTCGTTTTCACCGGCGATCAGCAGCTGGGGCGCTTCGCCACCCGCCTCCCGGTAGTGCTTGAGCAAGCGCAGCAGGTAGTCACCGCTGGTGTTGGCATCGGGCTGATGATAGGCAATCGCCCCGGTCGGACAGGCCGAGGCACAGCTGCCAAAGCCCTGACAGAGATGAGGATCGATCTGGATTCGACCATTGATGGGCTTGAGGGCATCGGTCGGGCAGACATCGAGGCAGCGGCTGCAACCGGGCACGCCGCGGGCGGTAAAGGCGCAGGCCTCGGGGTCGAGACGAAAATAGCGAGGTTTGTCGAAGATACCGGTCAGCGCACAGAGCTCGGCAAGCCGTTCGGCCAGCCCTTGATCATCGGCCAGATGCAGATAGCCAACCGGCGGGCGCTCCAGCGCAAAGAGCGGGACGCGCCCCAGATCGGCCACCAGATCGAAGCGCGGTTCGCGTGGCGGCTCACTAACAGCAGCCGCTTGGTGTGGAAAGCCTTGTTGTGGGAAGCAAAGCGCCGCCAGGTTAACCCGCTCCCCCTGCCCATTGAGGCCGGTAAGCTGGAACTGGCCGAGATACCCTGTCAGGCTCGGCTCGCGCAGGGTCAGGGCCGCGAGGGATGCGGTGGCATCAAAAATGGTTTCGAGATCGGCCGCCTCGGCATCGTGGACCGCTTCGGTCACCAGCAGGGTGGGCTTCACCCCGGCGGGCAGCAGGCTGGCAGCGCGGCGAATGCGATCTTCCGGGCCGACCAGCAGCAGGCGCCCCTGACTCTGGTAAGAGACAGTGGCCGGGATCAGGTTGTCGGTCTTGACCGTATGCTGCAGGGCATAGGCGCGAGCGCGCGCGTTATGCTCGGCCGCCCCCGCCCCATGGGCAAGATTGGAGGCTAGATTTGGGGCCAGATTTGGCAATGTTTGTTCAGTGCTCACATACGCTCCTGTGCGCGCCACCTCATGGGATGGGCGCTTGTTGGTAAGCCGAGAGAGCAAGAGGCGAGCCAACTCCCCCGGAAAAAAAGTGACTGACAGGGAGTCAGGATCCTGAGGGTTCCATTCCCCCACCTTTGGTTGGGACATTTTGTCCACCAGAGGAAACCAAAATGTCCCGATCGTCGGTGTGGGTTTGAGAATGGTTATCAGCCAGCTCGTCGGCGGCAGGTTCGCTGGCAACCGCCACCGGTTCAGCAGACCCGCTGGCCGGGTTGGCCGTCTCGCTGTCCGGGGCGATCACCTGATCCACCAGCCAGTTGCGCAGCCCGGCGGTCAGGGCTGCAGGCAGCAATTCGGGCTGGCTGAAATCCTGGGTGTAGTCGTCGAGCCCATCCGGTTTATGGCTGCGAAACATGGCCCGCAGCGCCTCCTTGTCAGGAAGCTTGGCCTTGCCCGGCTGGGCTGTTGTTAGCGGCGGTTCGCCACTCTCGGCCCCCTCAACGGCAAGGGGTTCACTACTCCCCTTGTCAGTGCTGACTACGGGGCTATCCAGCGCAGTATCTGGAGTTTCAGCTTCGCCACAGCCTTCGATGAGGGCGGCAACAGCCTCGGGGCTAACCTCTTCCCGTGGCTGCAATACCTGATGCTTGCGCGCCTCACTCTTGCGAGATGACCAGCGCTTGAGGAACTCACTCATGGGCGCGATTTCCGCTGTCACTGCCACGCTCGCGGCCATCGGGGCCGGTGGCTTTAACGGCGCCACAGCTGGCTTGATCTACCGTATCGACACCCAGCTGATCCTGCGCCCGTCCCTTGCCCTTTTTGCCCTTGCGGCGGGCCTCCAGCAGCTCGCCGTGGCGGCCGATAAAGGCCTCCACCCAGGCTTGCAGCGCCTCGGGCAGCGGGCAGGAGAGCACCTGCCGCTCGCCATCCATATAGGCGGCAGCCATGGTCTGGCTCAGGGTCAGGCCATCGGCCACAAAGCCATTGTCCACGCGGCTTCCGGTGACAAACAGGCGAGGCGAGCCGGAGCTCAGGTTAAAGCGATAATCCCCCCGTTCATCGCGAAACAGGGTAAGGGGCAAGGCACCGGCAGCCTCAGGTTCGGCGGGATGGAGCGCCGCAATCTCGAAACGGCGGCTCTGCCAGCGGCCAACCTGGCTGTCGATGGCCTTTAACTCCAGTTGCAGCCAGCGCTGCGGGGAGAGGGGTTTGGTTATCTCTTGCACTGTCACGGCTCCCATCAGAAGGTCTCTGCCGGGCCACCCTCCCCCGTGATCCACCCAGTTCGAGGCAGATCAGAGCAGGAGATTTATGGCGGCCACGGCCATCAATGGGATAAGACTTAGCAAGAGTGGGGCCAAGGCAGGTTTGGTAGTTGGTGGAGGCATTGCTGCGGGTTGGCGCGTTGTGCGGGATATGGATCGGCGCGGGCGTAGGGCGGGCGTAGGTTGGTGCAGAGCGCAGCGAAGCCCAACATGCGGCGTAAGAGTAATCCACCAGAACCTAATCGACAGGGATAGCAATAATCGAATAACACCAAATTATCCGATTATTGCTTTTGAAATATTCCACGGTAAACGTTGGGCTTCACTGCGTTCAGCACCAACCTACGATTTAACCCAATGTATAACATAATTAACTTGCAGCAGACTTTTTATTTTCTTTTTTAGCAATACTAGATAGCTCTTTTTCTATTATTTTGGCAGATACAACTGGCAATGTTTGCGAGAGCATAAAAATAGATGTAAAAATGAAAAATACACCAATAAAAATAACCGAGAACACTTGAATTAAACTAATATTAGGAATCTGACTAGAAATACCTGTTAAAAGCAATCCGAACAACGCCATTCCAACACCAAAAATGAAATTAAACCAATATATAAACAGCTCGAACTTAGAAATACAAACAGTCACATTTCCACTATCGCCATCATAAGAAAAATGAGGTATGGCTCTTTTGAAATGGACAAATGAAACTGTTCCATTTGTTGACTGATGTGCTTTAATTACAGCTTCTCTGAATTGTTTTTCAAGACGGATGCCAGTCGTTATTTTAAAGTGCTCTGTAGCCAACTCTTCTTGCAGATGCGATTCTGTTAGCCCCGAAACAAAATCGCATTTTACAGCATCTGTTAGTTTCGATATTCTTGCTTTTTTTCTCTCCTCCCAGAAATCAACTATCGTTTTATAGTTAAAAATGAATGCAACCACAACTATCACTATCCCTAGAAGATAATTACCATTACTCAAACTATCGATAAGCTTATCCATGAAGTCTTTCATTACTAACTCCTTTTACAAAACACAAAACCACCGATTAACCCCACTAAAACACGATGGTCATTTATAAAATATCAGATTTTATTTTCACCTTTTCCCTGCTGATACTGTTTTTTGATTTTTATAAAATATTTTATGTACTCGGAGTTAGGTTTTGCATCTGTGATCTCAGTTAATAACTTATCAATGGTCGAAATCCCCGATGCCGTTTTTATTAAGCGTTTTGTTTCTCCACAATCACGTTTAAACTCTTCATAAGTAATCTTTCTGCACTCATCAGTTTTTTCTTCGCAAAAAACATCACTAATCCCGACAAAAAGCATTCCTATATGCACCACAACTTCTTCACTTAGATAGAACTCATTATCGTCAAGGAATTGCATTAGTTTTAGACCGCAATGAAAGGCTACATCATTCTTTTCACTTAATGAAATCTCATTGTCTTCATAAAGATGAAAAATCACTCCATATGAAAGAGTGAATTCATTCATTAGGCTTTCATATATTGCAAGTCTTTTCTCAAAGATAGGTCCTGAAAAGCTCTCAAGCCTTGACTTCCGTCTAAAGTATTCTGTAATCAATGCACCGATTAAAACACCGACCAAACCTATTAATGCACTATCCACAACCCCTCCAAATTAGCTGAAATAAGAATAAACAAGCTTAGTCATAAATACAAAATAATTAACAAAGCAAAAGACATGTGAATTTATAATAAATAAACATAAGTTACTACCATAGATTAATGAGTCTGCCGAACCAAATGTTTCTCTCAACAACGTGGAACGGCGTTGTTTCCCAAATAAACCATCAAGCAGCAACTGCCCCAGCCCCTGGTGACCGCTACACTCGGGGCTTTCTGACAGGTAGACCAAGGGTA
>NZ_JBFODV010000163.1:0-22165 GCF_040908495.1 Aeromonas sp. R1-1
AGCAAGGGCCTGCAGTGTGCAGGCCCTTGTTATTTATATGGTGAAAATATCCACTCAACTTTTTATGACTCGCAGTCACAACATCTGCTCAGCTCTTTGCGACTTGCATGCAAAACAGCTGCTCGGCCTTTTGTGACTCGTAATCAAAACAGTTGCTCGTCGTCTGCATCCACAAACAACTGCAAACAGTCGCGTGCTTCGTCGCGGTGAAGCCGCAGATGGATCGGATTGCAACAGGCCATGCAATCTTCGTAAAACTCCTGATCACCCTGGCTGGCATCCAGCTCGACCCGGGTATGGTGGCCACAGTGGGGGCAGACGATGCGCTTGCTGGTGTACTCGATCATGATAACCTCCTCGGGCCCTGAGGCCGCCTATCTACCCTGATTCTAGTCGGGCTGCAGGGGGGTAACCGCGAGCAAACGCACGTTTATGACAGAGATCAAGCCTGAGGGATGGCAAGGTGCAACCGGTTGGAGTGGTCGTGTGCGAGAGGAACAATCTGGTTGCGAATGACGGGTGAAAAGAGGAGGAACGCCAGCGGTTTTGTCTGGCAATCACAGGGGGCAGGAGCCCCCCGCGGGTATGAGAACGCGAACGCAACAAGGCGCCGATAGGCGCTACTTGACCCAGCTGGCCAACATGTCGGCATTCAGCTCGGCTAGCGAGCCGAGCTGGTAGTTGGCGATGGCCAAGCGTGGATCATCCACTAAAGCGGGGTCCGGCACGATCAGCGCTGTCATGGAGGCCGCCTTGGCCGCCAGTAGACCGGTGAAGCTGTCTTCGATGGCTAGACAATGTACCGGCTCAACCCCCAGCTTTTCGGCTGCGTGGATATAGACATCCGGGTGCGGTTTGCCGAAACGCTCTACTTCAGCGGAGTGAACCGCCATAAAGCGATCGCGAATGCCGAGTTTGCCGAGCACTGCTTCTACCATCGCAAAGGGTGAGGAGGTGGCCAGACCCACTTTAAGGCCGCGGGCTTCGATAAGGTCGAGCGCCTCCAGCACACCGGCCTTGGCCTGACCTTCGGAAAGGATCAGGGCGTTGACCCGATCCAGAATGCGCTGTACTACCTCTTCCTGAGTCGGGCCGCTCCACGGGCGCAGGCGATACCAGTGGGCAACCAGCTGATCGATGCGCACGCCGATAGTCGATTCGCAATCCTCTACCGTGTGGGGGTGACCCAGTTCGGAGAAAACGGCGATTTGGGCCCGTTGCCAAAAGGGTTCCGAGTCGATCAGAACACCATCCATATCGAAGATCACGGCAGCTAACATCTTGTACTCCTGACAAATTTGAAGAGGGGATTATAAGCCTGACGGGAAAATGCAAAAGGGGCATTGCCATGCCCCTTGCGCCCGATCACACCGGCAAACGTTTGTTTTTCTGTGGCAAAAAAGCCCTTAGAACAGTACTTCGACCTTGACGGCCACGGCTTTGGCTTTTTCCACCGCATCCTGGCAATCCTCTGCGCGGGCCAGCGCCACGCCGAGACGGCGGCGACCGGCGATCTCCGGCTTGCCAAATAGCCGCAGCTGGGCGCCCGGCACCAGCGCCAATGCCTCACCAATTCCCTGATAGCGGATATCCTGGCTGTGCCCTTCGCGCAGCACCACGGCAGAGGCGCTCGGCCCGTACTGGGTGATGGTGCCGACCGGCAGCCCCAGAATGGCGCGTACGTGCAGGGCGAACTCGGAGAGATCCTGCGAGATCAGGGTCACCATGCCGGTATCGTGGGGACGCGGCGAGACTTCGCTGAACCACACTTCATCGCCTTTTATAAAGAGCTCGACTCCGAACAGGCCGTAACCGCCGAGGGCCTCGACCACCTTGGCCGCTACCTCTTTGGAGCGGGCCAGCGCCAGTTCGCTCATCACCTGTGGCTGCCAGGATTCTCGGTAGTCGCCATCTTCCTGCCGGTGGCCGATCGGCTCGCAGAAGTGAATGCCATCGACGGCGCGTACCGTGAGCAGGGTGATCTCGTACTCGAAGGGAACGAAGCCCTCGATGATCACCTTGCCACGACCGGCGCGGCCACCCTCCTGGGCGTAGGTCCAGCTCTCATCAAGCTTGGCGAGATCGCGCAGTACACTCTGCCCCTTGCCGGACGAACTCATCACAGGTTTCACCACGCAGGGCAGGCCGATAGCCTCGACTGCGGCGACAAACTCCTCTTTGCTTTGGGCAAAACGGTAGGGTGAGGTGGGCAGACCCAGGGTCTCGGCGGCGAGGCGGCGGATCCCTTCCCGGTTCATGGTGAGCTGGGTAGCGCGGGCGTTGGGCACTACCTTGACCCCTTCTTGCTCAAGGGCAGCCAGGGTATCGGTGGCAATCGCTTCAATCTCGGGGATGATGAGGTCGGGTTTAACCTCGGCGACCAGGGCACGCAGGGCGTTGCCATCGAGCATGTCCAGCACGTGGGCAGCGTGGGCCACCTGCATGGCGGGGGCATTGGGGTAGCGGTCGGCGGCGATCACTTCGATCCCGAAGCGTTGCAACTCGATGGCGACCTCCTTGCCAAGTTCGCCGGAGCCCAGCAGCAGGGCACGGGTGGCGCCGGGGCGGGTTGCGGTTCCAAACATACGATCTCTCCTGATGTCGATGGTCATTGTTGATGATCGCTATTACACAAATAGCGGACAAAAAAAGAGGCACGCATGGCGTACCTCAGGAAACGGGTTTGTGAGCGCGCTGCTCCAGATGGGTCAGCAAGGTAATGGCGCCAATGATGATGGCGGCGCCAAGCCACAGACGGCCGGGGGGGGCCCAGCCAAATACCAGCCAGCCAGCCAGCACGTTCATCGGCAGCTTGGCAAAATCGAAAGGTTGTACGAAGGAGGCCTCCGCCACGCTGTAGGCGCGCGCGATGGACATCTGGGCCAGCGCCGTCAGCACGCCGGAAGCGGCTACCAGCAGCCACTGGCTCTCGCTTGGCCACTGCCACTCCGGCAGGGCCAGCATGACGTTGAACGGGGTACTGAAGATAAGCAGATACACCACTATGGTGTGGGATGATTCGTTGGCTGCCTGATAGCGCACCATCAGGGAGTAACCTGCCCAGAACAACGCCGCCGCCACCGGCAGCAGAGAGGCCCAGTTGAACTCGTCAGTCCAGGGGGCGAGGATCAGCATGGCGCCGGCAAAGCCCGCCAGGGTGGCCAGAATGCGGGTGCGGCTCACCTGCTCCTTGAGCAGCAGGGCGGAGCCCAGGGTGGCAAACAGCGGCGAGGTCATCAGCAGGGCGATCCCCTGCCAGATGGGGACGGGGTACGCCAGTGCCCAGAGCCAGAGCTGGATGCCGATCACTGCCAGCAATACCCGCAACAGGTGCAACCGGAACTGATTGGTCATCAGGGATTGGCGCAGGCCGTGGCGAACCAGCCAGGGCAGCAGGCAGATCAGGGCGATCAGGTATTGATGAAAAGCGACCTGGGTCGATGGGAGGCCAAGCTTGAAGCTGACATACTGGCTCAGGCTGTTGACGGCGGCGAAGCAGAGTCCTGCCACCATCATCCAGACTGCACCGGCCAAAGGAGAGTGCCTGCGCGAGGGTATCATGGGATCCGGGTCGCTGGAAAAAAGTGCGGCGGATCATAACGGCAATCGTTTGTTCTGCCAAGGGTTGAAGCGCGGCCGCAAGGTTGGCTGGCGAGGAAGTGGCCTTGCATCAAAAAATTTGAACAAGTTGAGCATCTATTTTCGCTATCAGCAAATAAGCACAATGTTTAGAGTGACCTCCATCGACAGCAACGCTGTTCAACCGACAACCAAATGGAGTTTCACCATGGCCAATATCCTCGTACTCAAATCCAGCATCCTGGGTCAATATTCCCAATCCAACGCCCTGATCGACGGCTTCCTGGCTGACCATAAGGATGATGTCGTCACCGTGCGTGATCTGGCAGCACTCAAGCTGCCGGTGCTGGATGGCGAGCTGGCCTCCGGCCTGCGCGGTGGTGACAACCTAAATGAACGTCAACTGGCGGTGATCGCCCAGTCTGACGAGCTGATCGCCGAACTCAAAGCGAGCGATCTGGTGGTGATTGCGGCCCCCATGTACAACTTCAACATCCCGACCCAGCTGAAAAACTGGATCGATCTGGTAGCTCGTGCTGGTGTCACCTTCCGCTACACCGAGACCGGTCCGGTCGGTATGGTTGAAAATACCCGTGCGCTGGTGATCAGCCCCCGTGGCGGCATGCACGTCGGCAGTGCCACCGATCTGGTGACCCCCTACATGCGTACCGTGCTCGGTTTCATCGGTATCAAAGAGGTGGATTTCATCTACGCCGAGGGGATGGGTATGGGCCCGGATGCCCAGAGCAAGGGGATGGAAGCGGCCAAAGCGCAGCTTGAGGCTCTGGCTATCTAAGGGCTCTCTCTATAAGGGCTATCTATCCCGTCAGGGGTTATCTCTCTCTAGGGGTTGCCCTGCCAGATACAAGAACGCAGCCATCAGGCTGCGTTTGTTTTTTGGCTAGATGTGATTGCGACAGACGTTACTGCTACAGAGAGTATCGCGGCAAGCGGTCGGTATAGACGTTCCGGCGGAGTCACTACTCCATCATAAAGCGGCGACAACCGCGCACCAGCAGCAATGCCACCGTGACCAGCAGGCCAAGCAAGAGGGTGGTCAGCCACTGTTCGGTACTTTGTGGCAAGTGGGGCGTGAAGAGGCTGATCATCAACAGGGTACAGAGCGTGATCAACAGGCTCTGTCGGGTCATCAATATCATGGGGTCATCCTTGGTTTGCTCACCTGAAACGATTTTAATGCCCTCTTGTGACAGGGTGATGTATCCGTGCATCACTCTGTTGGGGCTCTTCAGACCATATCAGGTTTTTACCGCAGAGCCAGCGCCATCACTGGCGCTGTGATCCCGATCCCGCTAGATCTCTTTATCTGAACTGTTTCTGCGCTGGCTGGTAGTGAAAATCACCGCTGGCGAGCCGCGCTTCCAGTGCCGCCTGATCGATCTCCTGCGCCTTGCAGAGATCATCCAGATCGTCATAGCGATCACGTAGCTGCATATTGACGACGCTCAGCAGCATGTTGATGTCCATGGTGGCGAACTTTTTCAAATCCATGATTACTTCTCCCGATCCAGTGATTGCAGCTGCTCGATGGCGGCGCTGACGCTGTGCAGATGCTGGCGGATCGCCTCGCGGGATTCGCTAGGCAGATAGTCGGTCAGGGTATGTTGCCAGCTGCCCGCTTCACTCTTGAGCTGCAGGAAGAGGGCGAGCCCGGCATTGGTGAGGGAGACCAGGCTGATGCGTTTGTCCTGTTCGCTGCTCTCGGTAAAGATGATCCCTTTTTCGACCAGACGGCGGATCTCGCGGGAGATGCGTACCTTGTCCATGCCGCTCGCCTCGACCAGCTCTTTCTGGCTGATGGGGTAGTTGGGGCCGAGCACCATCATCAGGCGCCATTGCGGCACGGTCAGCTGGTAACGCTGCTCATAAAACTGTTCGAAGGTATCCCGTAGCATCTCGGCGGCATGTACCAACTGATAGGGCGGGTAGTGAGCGAGTAACGCTATGATTTTTGACATATTACACCCTGCTGTGACGGCTGCATCAGATGCAGTTTCTTTTGATACTTTGACATTGATGATACGAAACTCAAGCTGATTTGTCTGACCCGGTTGCGATGAAATGTGCGGTGGCGCACGCCCTCAAGGAAAAACCGGGTCTGACCGACGGGATTTTAAGCCAACGCTGTTCAGCCTTTACGCAACCAGATGAGGGCGTTCTGCTTGAGCCAAGCCTCGCGAGTGTGGATAGCGTAGAGCGCGGCCTCGTCGCGGCTGCCCGCTTGCCAGCTTTGTGGCTCCTGTTTGGGCAGCTTGCGCTGACCCAGCAGGCAGGCCGGAATGTGCGGGTTGGCCTCGATGGCGATCAGCAGATGGGGCTTGGCTGCCTCGGCACCCTCGGTAGCAAAGACCATCAGTGCCTTGTTATAAAGCAACCAGCTGGAGGCTTCATCGAAGCGCACCAGCAGGGCGGCCAGCGCCTGCCAATCCCCTTGCAGTGCATAGAGGGTGGAGAGGTTGTAGCGGCAACCCAGCTCATCGGCCATGCAGATTGTCAGCAGCGCCAGATACTCCGCTTTGGCCTCGCCCAGCTTGCCAAGGCGCAGCAGGCAGTCGGCGCGGCCGGCTCTGGCGGCCAGCAGAGGACGCAGCTCGGGGGCACTCCAGCCGTGGCCGGCGATTTGCTGCCAGAAGGCTTCATCAAAGAGCGGAGTGGCATCGGCGATGATCTTCTCGAACCAGCCGAGGCGGGCCTGATGATCGCGGCAGCTGTCGGCCAGCTCGAACCAGGTCTGCCACTGTTGGGCCTGCTCGCCATTGAGGGCGACATCAGGGCTGGGGGCTGCCTGATACTGGTCGAGGTTGAGCAACTGGTTGAGGGCGGTTTTCATATTCTGGCGCTGGCGTTTGCAGAACTCGACAAAGGGGAGTTCGCTGGCGGCAGCGCTGTAGAGCATCTGGGCCATCTGCTTGTCGCGAAACAGGCTCAGCTCGGCGGCCAGACTGAAGCGGTACTGGGTGGTCGGGTCGTTCAAATCCTTCGGCTTGGGCCAGGTGGCAAAACCCATGCTGAAGCCATAACTCCATTGACCGAGGGGGTGGCTCTGTTCGAACACCTGCTCGGGGTTATCGCTGGGCAGGCGGCATTGACTCGGCAGTGCCAGCTGGGCGTCGTCGGCCTGGGATTCCAGCTCGGCGATCAGGTGGTTGAGGGCTTCTGCGCTTTTTTCATCCAACTCGGCATCCTGTTCCAGCAGACCAGCCAGCGGGCGTTGCCAGTCAGGGCTTTCCGGCCCCACCAGACGAGCACAGAGAAAACCGTGCAGGGCCGGGTAGGTCATGTCCTGATCGCTGTGGCTCTGGATCCATTGATTAAGATGGCGGGTACGAGTGGATGGGTTCATCGACAGTTCCTCTGGATTTGAACAGCCGCGAAGTCTACCTAAAAGTGGGGTTATTTGCAGCAAATGGCCGCCTGTTTGGCGATTTAATCACCATTGGCGGATAAGATAAGGGCGAAAGAGCGGCCAGTGGTGGCTTGGGGACTAGGCCGGATCACCGCTCTTGAGGTAACATGCGCGCCCATAGGGGCCATGTTCAGTTGGCCCATCCGGGTAATGAAAAAAGAGAGCACCATGATACAGATTGGCAAGATGAACACCCTCACCGTTGTTGAACTCGAAGACCGTGGCGCCTGGCTTGCGGCCGATGAGTACGGTGAACTGCTGCTGCCCAAACGTCAACTGCCGGAAGGGGTGAAAGAGGGGGATAGCGTGCAGGTCTTCCTCTATCTGGATGCCGATTGCGAGCCGGTGATCACCACCGACAAGCCATTTGCCATGGTGGACGAATTTGCCGGTCTGAAAGTGGTCAATGCCAACAAGATTGGTGCCTTCCTCGACTGGGGCATGAAAAAGGATCTGTTTGTGCCCAGCCGTGAGCAGAACAAGCCGATGCAGGTGGGCCACGTTTATCTGGTGCGTCTGCAACTGGATAACGAAGGGCGCATGGTCGGCACCAGCCGCATCGAGCGTTTCCTGACCCCGGCCGGCAGCAACTTCAAGGTCGGTGACGAAGTGACCGCGCTGCCGGGCGAACATTCACCCCTGGGTATCAAGGTGATCGTCAACGGTCAGTATCCCGGCATGCTGTTCAAGAACGAGGTGTTTGGCCGGGTGATGACCGGTCGGCCGCAAACCGCCTGGGTCAAGCAGGTGCGCGAAGATGGCAAGCTCGATCTGACCCTGCAAAAGCCGGGTCTTGCGCGTGTTGATGATGCCGGTGAGCGCATTCTGAGCCGGATGAAAAAGCAGGGCGGCAGTCTGGCGGTGGGTGACAAGAGCGAACCCGAACTCATCTACAAGCTGTTCAGCATGAGCAAGGGCACCTTCAAGAAGGCGATCGGCGGCCTCTACAAGCAGGGCAAGATTGTCATCGAAGATAACGCTATCACTCTGGTGGCCACAGAGACCGACTCGGCAGTGGATAGCGAATAAGATGCCGAGTCCCTGTGTTGGCCTCTGCAAGGCGAAAGATGGGCTTTGCCTTGGTTGTGGCCGCACCCTGAGCGAGATCGGCCACTGGTCGGCGATGGATAGCAAGGCCCAGCTGGCGGTGATGGCCGAGCTGAATGGCTCGAAAAGCACCCACCGCTGTCCGGGTTGTGGCGAACCGGCCTATTGCGCCGTCTCTGCCGGTCAGACCATTGCGCAGTGCTGGTGCAGCCAGTTGCCGGTATTGCCGATGCAGGAGGCCAGCGCTTGCTGGTGCCGCCGCTGTCTGGCCAAGGCCATCGCGGCGCAGGATTAGCAGAGAACAGCAATAAGAGTGCACAGAAACAAGAAAGGCGCCGATGGCGCCTTTTTTATGCCTGCTGCTGGCGATGCCAGCGCACATGCACTTGATCTTCGGTCAACAGACGGGGCAGCAGGAAGGTGGCGAAGATCACCTCAAACTCATCCTGATGATCCAGCAAACCGACCCACACTTCGACCCAGCGCTCCATATCGACCGGCTCACCCAGCTCGGTCGACCAGTCTGCATTGGGCAGGGTTGCTTCCACGGCGCCACGCTGCTCAAACTCCAGGGTGATGTCGACTATTTGTTCGGGGGCCAGCATATCGGCGGCCTGCTCAAGAAACTGATCATAGGCCCATTCGACCAGCTGATCCGGGGTACGCTGTTCCATGAAATCACTCCAGATACATCGAGGTTCGCTACTGTAACAATTATTGGCTGTGGCGGCCAGACCAGTGCGCCGGGCGGGGCTGGCCTGTCCAAGTTGCCGTTGGGGGAGTATGGTTAAGGCGCGGATCATCTGGCAGGGAGTAAGGGGATGAAGCTGCGGGGACGGCGGCAACAGATCAAGCGACGGCGCGAGGCCTGGTGGTGGCACTATCTGCCGCTTCACCGCGAGACGGTGGGCGGCCATCTGGGCCCACCGGAGAAACCCGATGAGCCCTGAGGATCAGTCGGCCTGATGCACCCGATTGAGGGTGATCTGACCCAGTTGCCCCATCTGGCGGCGGATCCAGACCGAGCGTTTCTGCACATAGGGTGAAGGGGGCTTGATCCGATAACGCCACGGATTGGGCAGGGCGGCGGCCAGCAGGGATGACTCGTAGCGGGTCAAGCGGCTGGCCGGTTTGCCAAAGTAGGTGCGGGCGGCGGCTTCGGCGCCATAGATGCCGGGGCCGAACTCCACGATATTGAGATAGACCTCGAGAATGCGGGCCTTGTCCCAACCCAGCTCCATCAGCAGGGTAAACCAGGCCTCCAGCCCCTTGCGCAGGAAGCTGCGATCACTCCACATAAAGAGGTTCTTGGCGGTCTGCTGGCTGAGGGTGCTGGCGCCGCGCACCCTTTCGCTGTGCTGGTTGTGCTTGAGCGCCGCGTTGATGGCATCCATGTCAAAGCCGTTGTGATCGGCAAAGCGCTGATCCTCGGCGGCGATCACCGCCAGTTGCAGCTCCTTGGAGATGGACTCCAGATCTACCCATTGATGGCGCACCTGGGTGATCTTGGCGGGCGGAAAGAGGGCCCGCTCGATACGCCAGCTCCACATCGGCGGATCGATAAAACGCAGTAAGGCGACCGAGCCGACCGAGCAGAGCAGCCCGGCCAGCGCGATCTTGCCTGCCCACCTCAACACCCGGCGCCCAAGCGATGCAGATGGACGCTCAGGGGCCACAGAGTCAGGGTCAGACTCCCACTGATAGTGGCTGGGATCATCGGGATCCGGAATTATTGGGGCAGCCATTCGATGTGGCAGAACTTCTCGTCAACACGGCGGGAGAGCAGCATGCGGGCAAACAGATGCTCATAATCTTGTTCTTCATTGCCAAGGCCAACCCAGATCTCGGCATAGTCGGTGTCGCTCACGGCAAAACCCACGTCCGCCTCCCAGTCATCGGCCGGGTCGGTTTCGGCCAGCAGGCCGCGGTCGTTGAACTCCTGATTGAAACGGGCGATCTCCTGCTCCGGCAGGTTGTCAGAGGCCAGCTCCATAAAGAGTTCGAGGGCGGTATCGAGTAGTTCCTCGACGCTGTGCATTTCGTCATTCATAGACATAAGCGGTCTGTTCCAGAAAAGAGAAAAAGGTGCCGACGCAGATCACTGCCTGCGGGGCGGCGCTATTCTAGCTGTCGGCAGACCCCTTGGCGAGATGAGGCGAGCCGCTGTGACCTGTTTTTGTGCCAATAAAAAACCGGATCCAGTGACAGGATCCGGTCTTCATTGGGGGAAGGGGTCACGCATAGGGCGTCAGCTCATCCCTTCTTGTCATCGGCGAAGGTGATGTTGAGCTCCAGTACCGACAGCTCATCACTCTTCTGATCCAGTTGAACGGTTATCTTCTCCGGATCAATGTTGACGTATTTGCGGATCACATCGAGGATATCCTGCTTGAGCTGGGGCAGGTAATCCGGCCCCCCTCTGGATGAACGCTCGTGAGCAACAATGATCTGCAACCGCTCTTTGGCCAGTTGTGCGGTGTTCTGTTTCTTGTTGGAACGAAAATAATCCAATAATGACATGTTTAACTCCCGAACAGTCGGCTAAAGAAGCCCTTCTTCTCTTCTTCCAGAAAACGAAATTCCTTGGCATCGCCCAGCAGGCGGGACACCGCATCTTCGTAGGCCTGACCGGCATCGGACTCCTTGTCCAGAATGACCGGCTCGCCGGAGTTGGAGGCGCGCAGCACCGCCTGGGACTCCGGGATCACCCCGAGCAGAGGAATGGCCAGGATCTCCTGCACATCCTGCACGCTCAGCATGTCGCCACGGTTGACGCGGGTCGGGCAGTAGCGGGTCAGCAGCAGGTGCTCCTTGATGGGGTCTTCGCCACGCTCTGCGCGACGGGACTTGGAGGCCAGGATGCCAAGGATGCGGTCGGAGTCACGCACGGAAGAGACTTCCGGGTTGGTGGTGACGATCGCTTCGTCGGCAAAATAGAGCGCCATCAGTGCGCCCGCCTCGATCCCTGCCGGGGAGTCGCAGACGATGTAATCGAACTTCATCTCCGCCAGTTGGTCCAGGATCTTCTCGACTCCCTCACGGGTGAGGGCATCTTTGTCCCGGGTCTGGGAGGCGGGCAGGATAAACAGATTTTCCGAGCGTTTGTCCTTGATCAGCGCCTGATTGAGGTTTGCTTCCCCATTGATGACGTTGACGAAGTCATACACCACGCGCCGCTCGCAGCCCATGATGAGATCCAGGTTTCTCAGACCGATGTCAAAGTCAATGACCACTGTCTTGTGACCACGCTGGGCTAAGCCGGTGCTCAGGGCCGCACTGGTTGTGGTCTTGCCAACGCCACCTTTACCCGATGTAACGACTATGATTCGCGCCATTCTCGCTTCCTTGTAACTCTATTTGATACGGTCTATTCGGAGTTGTTCGTTGTCCAGCCGGACGTGTACCGGTTGCTGGATCAGGCCTGCCGGCAATGCATCGCTCAGCTGGAATGTGCCCGCGATGGAGAGCAGCTCGGCCTGTAATTGCTGGCAATAGATCCGGGCCTGGGTATTTCCCCGGGCACCGGCAATGGCTCTGCCACGCAGGGTGCCATAAATATGAATGCTGTCGTCGGCGAGCACTTCGGCTCCCGGACTGACGGACCCCAGCACCACCAGCGAGGTGCCGGCGGCGTAAATCTGCTGGCCGGAACGAACCGGTCCCACATGTACCTTGCTCGGGATCAAAGGGGCGGGTTCGGGCTCGGGAACCACCTCAGGGGCGGCTGGCGCGGGGGCAGGCTCGGGTTCCGGTTCGCTCTTGCGACTCTTGCCCGAGGCCATCACGGCCAGTCCCACCGCCTTGGCGGCTGTCTTCATCTCTTCACTGCGCGCCCCCGTGATGCCGACCAGCACAAATTCTTCGGACTCCACCAGCTCCTTGAGCTGTTCGAAATCGGGAATATGTTCCAGTCGGGAAACATTGATCACCAGCGGTGCGCAATTAAAAAAGTAGGGTGCCTGGGCCACTTTTTCGGCCAACAACTGACGTATCCGCTCAGGCTCGCCATCGCTGATATGCAACACAGAAATAGTGAAGGTGGTCCCTTTCAATTCGTTATCGCGCTCAACCATGAATCTTCCCCGAGGCAGAGATGCTAATCCGTTATTGTTATTCAATTCCTGATGTTATAGTTTGCCCCCATCAGAGGCAATAAACTCATCGGATTATATCAATTTCCATGTTGTGTGCAGTCTATAAAAGTCGCAAAAAAGCCGAGACCTACCTTTTTGTTGAAAAAAGAGAGGATTTCTCCCGCGTTCCCGAGCCACTGCTGAGCGCATTCGGGCGTCCCGAGCTGGTGTTGATGACCAAGCTGGATCCGGCCAAGCCCTTGGGTCTGGCTGATGTAGGCAAGGTGATGGCCGCGCTGACCAACCAGGGGTTCTACCTGCAGGTGCCGCCGCCCCCCGAGAATTTGCTAGAGCAGCACAAGGCCAGCCTGAAAAAACCATCCTGAATATCCAGCCCCGTGGTGCGTTCTGCCCAGCGGGGCTAATTCTTTGTGACTCTGCATGACGCATTCCGGCCCCGGAGAGGTGGCCTGCGATAATCCCGTGACAGGATCTGGCCAAATTAAACCCTCCCTTTGGTGATATTCACTTTTCGCTGTTTAAATAGAAAGTCAATCTGCTCCCAACACCATATCCTCAACCTTTGCTGGTGCTCACAAAAATAGCGAGCGGCGCGCTCTCATATCCTCCATTTCAACGGCTATTGGCCCATTCATCGATTATTTTCAGCCCCTTCTTTGGGCGCTTTTTGGGCCTCCACTGCGTGATGCGTTTTACATCAAATAGGGCGTAAAGAGGGCGGTGATAACTGTGCTAAAACCAGTTTGCGCGATGCGCTGTGACCAAAGTGATGAGCTAACCCCCTGTTTGCGTACTTGATTGTTTGCCCTGATCAAGAAAGTGCCACATAGGAGGCAATCAATGTGGCGGCGTGATAATCCGCAGGGTGAGCGGTAACCGCGTCTTGCCAAACAAGTGTATGACCAAAGGGGGGATATTGAGCTGAGGGGGCATCTCGATATCGATTAGTTGTGGAATCGTGACCGGGGCAAGATAGCAGGTACAGGTTTCATGTAGGGGCGTAATGTCCCTCTCAATGCATTGAGAAGAGTTAATCAAGGTATGTAATTAGAGAGGTATGCAGACAAGGCAATCCGCATTGCGGTGGCGTAGCAGGGTATATCAGCGACGCCCTACAGTGAAATGGTCGGTATGCCGGTATAAGTGCCTGGCATCCCATTCGGGCAATAAAAAAGGCGGGATATCCCGCCTTTGTTCAGATGAGGGTCGCAACCCTTATTTATTCGCAAGCAACCTGCATCACCTTGATGGCCAGACCACCACGGGAGGTTTCACGGTACTTGGAGTCCATGTCCTTGCCGGTGATGTACATGGTCTCGATCACCTTGTCCAGAGAGACGCGCGGCTTGGAGGTACGACGCAGGGCCATACGGGAGGCGTTGACAGCCTTCATGGCTGCGATGGCGTTACGCTCGATGCAAGGCACCTGTACCTGACCGGCAACCGGATCACAGGTCAGACCCAGGTTGTGTTCCATGCCGATCTCGGCAGCTTCGCAGACGTGCTCCGGGCTACCGCCCATCAGCTCGGTCAGACCGGCAGCGGCCATGGAGCAGGAGACACCCACTTCACCCTGACAGCCCACTTCGGCGCCGGAGATGGAGGCGTTCATCTTGTAGAGGATGCCGACGGCACCGGCAGCCAGATAGAAGCGGGTGTATTCGTCGCGGCCAACCGGCTGGATGAACTTGTCGTAGTAAGCCAGTACGGCCGGGATGATACCGGCAGCGCCGTTGGTCGGGGCAGTGACCACTCGGCCACCGGCAGCATTCTCTTCACTCACGGCCAGAGCGAACATGTTGACCCAGTCAACGATGTTCATCGGGTCGCTCGAGAGGTTCTCGTTGGTGTTTAGCTGACGGTAGAGCGGTGCGGCACGACGGGGTACGCGCAGCGGGCCGGAGAGAACGCCTTCGGTACGGCAGCCGCGCTCGATACCTTCGCGCATGGTGTTCCAGATCTTGCCGAACTTCTTGTAGATCTCTTCCGGAGTGTTGAAGCACTTCTCGTTTTCCATCATCAGGGCAGAGATGGAGAGACCGGTCTGGCTGCAATGGGCAACCAGCTCGGCAGCGCTCTTGAATGGATAGCGTACGGACATGTCGCCGCTGTCAGCCTTGCCGAAGTTCTCTTCGTCAACGATGAAACCGCCACCGATGGAGTAGTAGGTCTTGCTGTAAACCACTTCATCTTCGATCAGGGCGGTCAGCTTCATGCCGTTTTCGTGCAGCGGCAGGGCTTCGTCGTGGAATACCATGGCGTCACGCGGGAAGCTGACAGTGTGGCAGTGCAGGCCGATCGGCAGGCGCTCGGTCTGCTCAACACGGGAGATAAACTCGGGGATGGCATCGATATCGACATTTTCCGGCAGGTTGCCAGCCAGGCCCATGATGATGGCAGTGTCGGTATGGTGGCCTTTGCCGGTCCAGGAGAGGGAGCCGTAGACATCGACATTGATCCGGGTTACATCGCGGATCTTGCCGCCCGCGCGCAGCTCGTCAACAAACTGTTTGGCCGCTTTCATCGGGCCAACAGTGTGGGAAGAAGAGGGGCCTACACCGATTTTGAAGATATCAAAAACGCTGATCATGTCACTATTACCTCAGGGTAGAAGGGGGCGGCATGCCCACTCACAGAAATTTGGGAGATCCATGGAACGCGCTTGTCAGCGCAGGTCACAGAACCAGATAACCGTAGTGTAACGGCTCCAGGCCTAAAAAAAGTTGAAATAGATCTATTTTTGTTGAATCTGAGGCGCGAGTATAAAATTTATTTTTGTGCTTATCCATTTTGTTAAGCGTTTGCCCATAAAAATACCCGGCGATGCCGGGCATTTCGGAACCAAATGGAGTCAATTGCCGTTTTTTAACATTCGGTAATGTTAACGGCGAGGCCGCCACGGGCCGTCTCTTTGTATTTGGTCTTCATGTCGTTGCCGGTCTCCCACATGGTCTTGATCACCTTGTCGAGCGACACCTTGTGCTCGCCGGTGCCGCGCAGGGCGAGGCGGGCGGCATTGATCGCCTTGACCGCCCCCATGGCGTTGCGCTCGATGCAGGGCACCTGCACCAGTCCGCCGATGGGATCGCAGGTGAGCCCTAGATTGTGCTCCATGCCTATTTCGGCGGCGTTCTCCACCATGGCCGGACTACCCCCCAGCAGTTCGGTCAGCGCGCCAGCCGCCATGGAGCAGGCAACCCCAACTTCACCCTGACAGCCCACTTCGGCCCCGGAGAGGGAGGCGTTCTTCTTATATAAGATGCCGATGGCAGCCGCGGTGAGGAAGTAGCGGATCAGCGTCTCGTCATCCACCTTGTGAACGAAGCGATCGTAGTAGTGCAGCACGGCGGGAATGATGCCTGCGGCGCCATTGGTGGGGGCGGTCACCACCCGGCCACCGGCGGCGTTCTCTTCATTGACGGCCAGTGCAAACAGGTCGACCCACTCCATCACCATCAGCGGGTCCTTGTTGAAGTTGGTCTCGCAGCTTAGCTGGCGGAACAGCCCCGGGGCGCGGCGCCGAACCTTGAGGCCGCCCGGCAGCACCCCTTCGCTTTTGCAGCCTCGCTCGACGCAGCCCTGCATCGCCTGCCAGATCTTGCGCAGCCCCGCTTTTATCTGCTCATCGCTGCGAAAGACCCGCTCGTTGGCGAGGATCAGCCCCGAGATGGAGAGGCCGCTCTCCTGACAGTGGGCCAGCAGTTGGGCGCCGCTGTCGAACGGGTAGGGGACAGGGTGCTCGGCATCAGACTTGGCGGCCTCTTCTTTGGCCGTAGCAAAGTGGCTCTCTTCAATGATGAAGCCGCCCCCGATGGAGTAGTAGGTCTGGCTGAAGCGCAGGTTTTCCTCTTTATCAAAGGCCCGCAGAGTCATGCCGTTGGTGTGGGCCGGCAGGGTTTTGCGACGGTTGAAGATGATGGCACCGGTGCGTGGAAAATGGCTTGGTTGTTCGCCTGCCAGCGGCAGGCTCTGTTCCTTTTCCACTCGAGCCAGAATGGCGGGTATGGCATCGATATCGACCGATTCCGGTTCAAAGCCGGATAGCCCCAGAATGATTGCCTTGCCGGTACCGTGCCCTTTGCCGGTCTGGCCCAGCGAGCCGTAACACTCTACTTCGACCCGCGTGACTTGTTGCAGATGCCCTTGCAGTTTGAGCTGCTGGACGAAAGCATAGGATGCACGCATGGGGCCGACGGTATGGGAAGAGGAGGGGCCAATTCCGATGGAAAACAGGTCAAACACGCTGATCATGACATCAATCCGGTGATGGTTTATGTCTGTTTATTCTAGGATTTTTGACGTGGATGGAAAGCGGGGATGTGCGGTGCTGTGACATGGACACAGATAATGGGGCTGGGGATTGCCCAAGAAGGTTGAAGGGGCTGATCCCCTTCAACCGGCCTGATCAGTCGAGAAATTCGCACAGATAGGCAGTGGGGGTTTTCACTTCCAGTTTGAAGGAGGAGTGACCGGCTACCAGGAAGGATTCGCCCTGGTTGTAGGTGTGCCACTCATCTTCATCAGCCAGCTGGATGCTGAGGGCGCCCTTGATCACTGTCATCCGTTCTGGGGCGGCAGTGTTGAACAGGTAGTCACCGGTGTTCATCACCCCGACGGTTGATTTCTCGCCTTTTTGTTCGAAACCGATGGATTTTACATTTCCGTCGAAATACTCGTTAACTTTCAGCATCTTTACATCCCTGTGTATACGTTTGTGCAGCCAAACTAGCACAATCTTTTGCCAGTTGTCATGGGGGATGAGGTAAAAATCGCCGAGACCGCTTTGAATCTTCACTTTTTCGCAAACTTATTAATAGCCAAGGTTAATGATTTGCTGATTTAAAACAGCAATTAAATGTGAGATAACACGCGCAAACAGGGGAATGGGCAGCCGCTCATTCCCCTGTTTGGTTAATTGCACTGGGAAAAGTGTGAATTTTGCTACATAAAGGAACATATTGTGTTAACTAAAGGACTCATTAAAAACATCGGCTTCCAGGTTGTGGTCGCCATGGTACTGGGCGCAGTGGTCGGCGCGTTCATGGGTGAACAAGCCACCGTGTTTGCACCGCTCGGTACCCTGTTTATCCAACTGATCAAGATGCTGGTGATCCCGCTGGTGGCGGTTGCCATCCTCTCCGGCGCCGCCAATCTGGGCGCCAGCCCGGCGGCGGGCAAGATCGGTGCAGCGACGCTGGCCTTCTTTCTCGTGACCTCCGCGTTGGCCGTGTTGCTGGCACTGGTGATGGGGCAGATCTTCAAACCGGGTGTCGGGGTCGATTTCGCTTCCGTCGCCTCCATGTTTGGCGGTGACTACGCCGATAAAGGGGCGCTGCCGGATGCAGTCGCCACCCTGCTTGGCATGATCCCCACCAACGTCTTCAACTCCCTCAATGAAGCGAACATCCTGCAGATCCTGGTGTTCTGCATGTTCCTCGGCATTGCGCTGGCCAAACAGCCGCGCGAGCGGGCCAAACCGCTGGTCGATGGGCTCAATACCCTGGTGGATGCCTTCGTCTGGATGATCAACAAGGTGATGATCATCGCGCCGCTCGGGGTGTTCGGTCTGATGGCAGAGGCCATCGGTACCTATGGCTTCGACGTACTGACCCTGGTGCTCAAGCTGTTCGTGGTTTATGTGGCTGCCATCCTCATCTTCGGTTTTGTGGTCTATCCGCTGCTGGTGATGATGTTCTCCAACACGCCGGTAATGAAGTACCTATCTGCCATGAAAAAGCCGCAGATCGTGGCCTTCTCCACCGCCTCTTCCATGGCGACCCTGCCGGTCAATATGGAGACCTGCGAGCATGATCTGAAAGTGACCAACGCGACCGCTTCCTTCGTGCTGCCGCTGGGTGCCACCATCAATATGAGCGGCAACGCCATCTATTACGGTCTGGTCGCTATCTTCTTCGCGCAGGTTTACAACATCGATCTGAGCGTCGGTGCCTGGGCCGCCATCATTGTGACCTCCACTCTGGGGGCGATCGGTCAGGCCGGTGTGCCGGGCCCAAGCTTCCTGGTGGTTGCCGTGCTGCTGGCGGCCGGGATCCCCATTGAAGGGTTGCCGCTGCTGTTCGCGCTGGATCGTCTGTTCGACATGATCCGCACCTCCCTCAATATCACCGGCGATGCGGCCTGTGCTGTCATTGTTGACCGCTTCAGCCCGGAATATGACCCACAGCGCTGGAATAAGGCATAACTGCTTTGAGCTGGACTGAGATATAACAGCCCTAAGCTGACACTGCGTAACGCGAGCCCCTGCCATGATGGCGGGGGCTTTTTTATATCTGCCGGACAAGTATCAGAGCAAAGGTGTGCACAAGAGATTGCTGACGGATTTAGCTGCGTTGAATGGAGAGTACAGGAGGGGAAAACATCAGTTGTGGGCATGGGCCGTATGGCGTCAACCGGCCTGTTGTAGATGCCGGGGTAGGGGATTGTCAAACGGCGGGTAACAAAAAGGGGAGCCTTGCTCCCCTCGGATATGATCTACTGCTGGTTCTACTCCATCAGGCCATATGGTTAAACCATCCTGGTTACACCCTTGTGGCGAAAGAAACAGCGTCAACGTGATGAAATCATATCTATGTTGACCATCTCGGCATTGTCACTGAAAAGCGCCAGTTGGTGGCGATTAAACAGACACGGCAAAGAGGGTCGGTCCGGATTGATGCCTCTCTATCCGGCTCAGAACTGTGACAGTGAGGGCAGAGAGACAGCAACCAGGGTGAAAAACACCGTGAAAACGGCAGTAACGACAAACTCTTTCATTTTTCTCTCCCTAAGTTGTTGGTTGATGTAGTCAAGATACCATAACAAGGGGGTAAAACAAGGTGTAAATTGATAAAATAGCTGCTTTATGTGCGTGGTTGGTTGAGATGGCTATTTTTGTCATATTGAGCTGATTTTATCACCTGCTATGGCATGTTAGGCATTCAAGATTCTGTTTTTATGATTATTTCATTTAAATTCAATTGGTTGGTTTGCTGTTGGCTGGTTTAGTGAAGGGTTTTGTATGGGGCTCAAGTGGCGTTTTATAAGTTTTCACCCTCGTAATAGTGCCATTGAGGCCATAAAAAGTGCGCAAGGCAATGATTTGACGATTCCTGACGTAGATAACCCATCCAAAAGAAGTCTATGGAGAGAGTCTGGTTACCAACCCTTGTCACACCATCACTTTATCAGTCCAGAGTCTCCGCATTTTTTCAGCAATACACTGGGTTCATAGGGAGGAGAGCCGTGCATCGGGGGGATACAGAGTAGCAGTTGGCTGTTTTATCACCGCCAATTTCCCCGTTGGCCTCGGAATAGACATGGCCGCAGCAAGAGTGAGGTGCGCAATAGGCCAGAGGCGTATTCTCTGGCTGGGCTGGGCTGGGCTGGGCTGGGCTGGGCTGGGTGCGAGCAGCGATTTGCGTAGCCGGTGCATCTGCTTGAGTCATGTGAGTGCAATACGAAAGCAGCGCCGGAGCATGGTTGGGGAAGATATCTGAATCCCTTCTGCAAGATTGAGATATAAAAAGCGGCGTATGACGAGGAGGCTGAACAAGCTGGTTTCAGGGTCGACAGAGCACAGGTCAACGCAATCCGGTTCGCACTTATAAAACATCCACGACAATACCGGAACTCTGTTCGTAGGCTGAAGCCGGTTGCTGTGAGGAGAGGAAGGCTGGTGATCAGTCAGATGGCGCAAGGGTTGGTAATCAGGCAACCCGTATGGTGAGGGCCACACAGCGTGCCGATGCCCCCGTTTTTGCAAGATATAAAAAAACCCTCCGATGGAGGGTTTTTGTCATCAACAGCCGGTAAAAAGCCGCGAGGCTTAGAACAGGGTGGTGGAGAGGTTGTAAAGCTCCTGATCGAACGGACGCTTCATGTTCTCGATGCAGTCGATGATGTCGTGGTGTACCAGCTCGTTGCGCTGGATACCGACGCAGCGA
This sequence comes from Aeromonas sp. R1-1, assembly GCF_040908495.1. NCBI lineage: Bacteria > Pseudomonadati > Pseudomonadota > Gammaproteobacteria > Aeromonadales > Aeromonadaceae > Aeromonas > Aeromonas sp. R1-1. Next base: position 20,091 of record NZ_JBFODV010000163.1, read on the forward strand.
CCACCGTGACCAGCCAGCAGCTGCTCAACGGCGTAAGCACCCATACGGCTGGACATGATGCGGTCACGGGCAGTCGGGGCACCGCCACGCTGGATGTGGCCCAGGATGGTGGCGCGGGTTTCACGACCGGTCAGGGCTTCGATGTCTTTCGCCAGGGCGTTCACGTCGGTAACGTGCTCGCAGATGGTGATGATGGCGTGCTTCTTGCCCTTGGCTTCGCCTTCCTTGATCTGCTTGAGCAGCTTCTCTTTGTCGAAGGCTACTTCCGGCACGATCACATATTCGGCACCACCGGCAACGGCGGCAGACATGGCCAGGTCGCCACAGTGGCGGCCCATGATCTCGACCACGGAGATACGGTGATGGGAGCTGCAGGTGTCGCGCAGACGGTCGATGGCGTCAACCACCACGTTCAGGGCGGTATCAAAGCCGATGGTGAAGTCGGTACCGGCGATGTCGTTGTCGATTGTGCCCGGCAGGCCGATGCAGGGGAAACCCTCTTCGGTCAGCTTCTTGGCACCCATGTAGGAGCCGTCACCACCGATGACGACCAGCGCATCGATACCGTGTTTTTTCAGGTTTTCGATCGCTTCGGCGCGCACTGCGGGGTCTTTGAAGGCAGGGAAACGGGCGGAGCCGAGGAAAGTACCACCACGGTTCACCACGTCGGAGACGCTGTGACGCTCCAGCTTGACGATGCGATCCTGGTGCAGACCGAGGTAGCCATCATAAATACCGTAAACTTCCAGGCCATGATGCAAACCGGCGCGAACCACGGCGCGAATGGCTGCGTTCATACCCGGTGCGTCGCCACCACTGGTCAAAACACCAATACGTTTGATTTGTTTGGTCATGAGTGCCTCTGGATCTGAGTTGTCAAATACGAATGTTTAAATAGACAAGCCACTTTTACTATATCGGCTTTCATATGGGATGCGGGGGCCACCATAGGAAAAGCGATACAAGAGAGGGGTCGAGCCCCTCTCTTTGCCGTAATCAGCGATTACTTGGCAGCGCCAGCGATGATCTGGGAGAAGTCGTCCACTTTCAGGGACGCACCACCGACCAGGCCACCGTCGATGTCCGGCTGACCGAACAGGTCGGCTGCAGTGGCACCAGTGACGGAACCGCCGTACAGGATCTGTACTTTGGCAGCAACGGCGGCATCAAAACCGGCCAGGTACTGACGGATGTGAGCGTGAACGGACTGAGCGATCTCCGGAGTGGCAGTCTTGCCAGTACCGATGGCCCATACCGGCTCGTAAGCGATAACGGCGTTGTTGAAGGAGGCGATGCCGCAACGGTCGATAACAGCTTTCAGCTGGGTCTCAACCACGTTCTTGGTCACGCCGGCTTCGAACTGCTCCAGAGTTTCACCGATGCACAGAACCGGCACCAGGCCGCCTTTCTGGATCGCTTCGTACTTGGCAGCAACCACGTCGTCAGTCTCTGCGTGCAGGGTACGACGCTCGCTGTGGCCGACCAGAGAGTAGGTGCAACCAAAGGCTTTCAGCATGGAGGGGGCGTTTTCGCCGGTGAAGGCACCAGACTCGTGAACGTCAGCGTTCTGGGCACCGTAGGCAATCTTGCTGCCAGCGGTCAGTTGCTCAACCAGACCCAAAAAGATAACCGGCGGGCAGACGGCGACTTGCACAGAAGGATGAGCGGCAGCTGCCGGGGTCAGTCCTTTGATCAGAGCTTCTACAGAAGCTTTGGTGCCGTTCAGTTTCCAGTTACCCATTACCAGGTGCTGTCTCATCTTGTATATCTCCTAGGCATTTGATTGCGTGACATTATATGAATTGAACCGAGCCCAAGATAGCTGACCCGGCGGCAAATGACGTAATTTTTTTTCGCTTTCCTGATCCAAATCAGGAATGAAACGCTTGATCGCTCATTCGTTAACCTGCCCCCGCAAGCGAGCCCACAATACCCCAATCCATTCGTGGATGGCAGCTTCGGAATACATCAGATAACGCCCTTTGGGTAAATAACTGTAGAGCGGCTGGGGTACCTGGCTCTGCTTGGCGGTGTAATCGGTGGGGGCCGGCACGGCCTTGAGTCCCTGACCCTGA
>NZ_JBFODV010000164.1:0-21412 GCF_040908495.1 Aeromonas sp. R1-1
AGCCAGAGGCCATACAACAAACTGGGCCAGGCGAGCCAGGGATTGAACAGCACACGTCCGGGCAGGCTTTTCAGATGAAAGCCAAGCCCGTTAAGTACGCCACAACAGACGGCCCACATCAGCCAGGGAGCAAGCCAGAGACCATGCTCGCTGGTGTTGGCCGCGATCAGATTGGGGGCCTGTAAAATAGCGACGGCCAACAAGGCCGCCGCGAGTAACATCAACCCCTGCCACGGCTGCCGCTCCAGTGGAGCGGCCAACCTGGCGAGTCGATCACTTGTTTTCATCGATCTGACGATCCATGTTCTCGGTGTGTTCCAGCCACAGCGCATTGATGATGCCAAATGCACAGGCCAGCAACAGTCCCAGGATCCAGGTGAAATACCACATTGTCAGCGCACCTCTTAATAGAGAGATTGTTGGTTATCTTCGATGTGCTTGTTGGTTACCCGGCCAAACATCTTGATGTAAGTCCAGATGGTGTAACCCAGCACAATCGGTACGAAGATCGCTGCAGCCACAGTCATCACCTGCAAGGTGTTGAAAGAGGCGGTAGCATCCCACATGGTCAGGCTCAGTGACGGCTCAAGGCTTGAGGGCATCACGAACGGGAACATGGAGAAACCGGCAGTGAGGATGACCCCGGCAATCGCCAGCGAAGAGCTGGTAAACGCCAGCCAGCCGATGTTCATGCGGGCAAACAGCGCAGTCAGCAGGCTCATGGCCAGACCCAGTACAGGGGCAGCCACCATCCACGGATAGAGGGTGTAGTTGTTCATCCAGGCACCAGCCTGCAGGACAACTTCCTTGTTCATCGGGTTGGATACCGCGTCAGTCGCGGCAGCCTTGACGATGACATACCCTTCCATACCGCTTACCCACCAACCTGCGGCAGCAAACAGCACCAGGGTCAGCAGTGAGCAGATCATGGCGGCAGTGCGGGAACGCGCCAGCACTTCACCGTCGGTCTTCATCATCAACCAGGTTGCGCCCTGGGTGAGCAGCATGAACAGGCTCACCAGACCAGCCAGAATGCCGAACGGGTTAAGCAGACCAAAGAAGTTGCCGTGATAGGTCAACATCATGAACTGGTTAAACTCGAACGGAACGCCTTGCAGCAGGTTGCCAAAGGCCACACCAAAGACGATGGGCGGTACGGCGCTGCCGGCGAACAAGGCCCAGTCCCAGTTGCTGCGCCATTTGGCATCAGCACGCAGGGAGCGGTACTTGAAACCGACCGGACGCAGGAACAGCGCCATCAAGGTCAGGATCATCGCGATGTAGAAGCCGGAGAAGGTCGCGGCATACACCATCGGCCAAGCGGCGAACAAGGCGCCACCGGCAGTGACCAGCCACACCTGGTTTCCTTCCCAGTGCGGCCCCATGGTGTTGAGCATCACACGGCGCTCGACATCTTTCTTGCCGACGAACGGGAGCAGTGCGCCTACCCCCATGTCGAAGCCGTCAGTGATGGCAAAACCGATCAGCAGCACGCCGACCAGAGCCCACCAGATGACACGCAGAGTTTCGTAATCAAACATGGTCGCTCTCCTTATGCCTTGATCTGTTCAAAGTGATACTTGCCAGTCTTCAGGCTGCTGGGGCCAAGACGGGCATACTTGAACATCAGGTACATCTCGATAACCAGAAGTACGGTATAGAACAGGCAGATACCAATCAGAGAGAACCAGATCTCGGCTGCAGGCAAATTGGATGCAGAGAGGGAAGTCGGCAACACCTCTGCAATAGTCCACGGTTGGCGACCATATTCAGCAACAAACCAGCCAGCTTCGATGGCGATCCACGGCAGCGGGATCCCCCACAGCAGACCCTTGAGCAGCCACTTGCGCTTGCCAATCTGGTGACGGGCACTGTCATAGAAGGCCATACCAATCAGCACCAGCATCAGCATGCCGACGGCAACCATGATGCGGAAGGCAAAGAACAGCGGCAGAACCTGCGGGATGGAGTCATCCACGGCGGCCTTGATCTGCTCGTCAGTGGCATCGGTCACGTTGCTGGTGTAGCGCTTGAGCAGCAGACCGTAGCCCAGATCCTGCTTCACTTCGTCGAAGCGAGCGCGGGTCTCGTCAGACTTGTCACCGGATTGCAGCTTGGTCAGCAAGTCGTAAGCGGTCATACCGTTACGAACGCGCAGTTCGTGCTCGCTCTTCAGATCCTTCAGACCGGTTACCTGACCGTCCAGAGAACGGGTCGCGATAATGCCCAGCGCATAGGGGATCTTGATGGCGTAGTCGGTGCGCATCTCTTCCTGATTCGGAATACCGAACAGGGTAAAGGCGGCCGGAGCAGGTTCAGTCTCCCACTCAGCTTCGATAGCGGCCAGTTTCACCTTCTGCACTTCACCGGTCTCGTAACCGGATTCGTCACCGAGGATCAGCACGGACACGATGGAAGCCATACCGAACGCGGCGGCAATGGCGAAGGAGCGACGGGCAAAGGCCACATCACGATTCTTCAGCAGGTAGTAGGAGGAGATACCCAGCACAAACATGGCGCCACAGGTATAACCAGCCGCCACAGTGTGGACGAACTTGACCTGAGCAACCGGGTTGAGCACCACGTCAGCGAAGCTCATCATCTCCATCCGCATGGATTCGAAGTTGAACTCGGCACCGACCGGGTTCTGCATCCAGCCGTTGGCGACCAGGATCCAGAGGGCGGAGAGGTTGGTACCCAGCGCCATCAACCAGGTGGCAGCCAGATGCTGATGCTTGCTCAGACGATCCCAACCAAAGAAGAACATACCGACGAAGGTGGACTCCAGGAAGAAGGCCATCAGCCCTTCGATAGCCAGCGGGGCCCCGAAGATATCGCCGACATAATGGGAGTAGTAAGCCCAGTTCGTCCCGAACTGGAACTCCATGGCCAGACCTGTGGTGACCCCCAAGGCAAAATTGATACCAAACAACTTACCCCAGAATTTGGTCATGTCCCGGTAGATGGTGTTGTTGGTCATCACATAGACGGATTCCATGATCGCCAGGAGAAAGGCCATTCCCAGCGTCAGGGGTACAAACAAAAAGTGATAAAGGGCCGTCGCAGCGAACTGGAACCGCGATAGGTCTACCACATGCTCAGCAATCATGATGTTTCCTCACCGATTATTGGCACGGCTATTTTAAGTTTTAAGCACAAAGCTTCCGTTGGAGGTTAGCGAATGAGCCTTATTGGGACGTGTCACAACAAAACGCGTTCAGTAACCACTGGCATTAACAACAAGGCAATACGAGAACACAAATAAAGCTAATGTTTAACAATTCCAAAACAATCAGCCTAAATTTATTCTCGCCCATGATGACCGGGTTTTTATATCACCTTTATTTGATTGAAATCAATGTAAAAGGACCCGCCATACATGGCTTTGAAAGGCATTTTTAATCTATTTCACGATTATTGACGCGAGCCAGATCACAAAACACGATAAAGCGTAAAACATTGATTTAAATCAATTTAAGAATTTAACATCCCGCCACTCGGTTTAATTTGAAAAGCGTGAATGACGCGCCTTTTTCCATGTTATCCGAGTCAGACAATCTGATTCGAAAACTCAATTTAAAATTGCAAAGAATGCATACTCATGCGAACCAATTTCATCAATAAAGACATTAGATAAACTAATTTGAAGAGTGCAATTTTTCTTGTTTGCCGGGGTCGATTCGAACTCCTACAATGCGCCTCGCAGTGAGGGCATACCCTTGGATACAGGCCGGTTAATCCGGGTTCACGGTACGTATTCGACGATCAATTTGAACCTGTCTATTGGAATCGAAGATGAAAAAGTTTGTTGCTAAAACCATCCGTTACTACAAGCTTTCCTTTGTTCAGCTCTATCAACTGAACCGACTCTGAGAGCTCGCGACGGCTCACCTGTTTATTTTCCGGTCTGTGTCCAGACGCACTCACTGTCTGTGAACATCCATCCTGAATTGTCTTTGCCCACCGCATCCGCCGTGGGCTTTTTTTGCCCGGATAATAAAAAACCGCCTTTGACGGCGGTTTCATGTTCAAACGACTGTTTTTACTTCTCATCTGGTCGCTGAAGACCGAAATGAGCGTAGGCTCGTGTGGTCGCAATCCGTCCTCTGGGTGTACGTTGCAGATACCCTTGCTGGATCAGATAAGGCTCCAGCACATCTTCGATAGTATCTTTCTCTTCCCCGATCGCGGCGGCCAGATTATCGAGACCCACCGGGCCCCCCATAAACTTGTCTATCACAGCCAACAATAACTTGCGGTCCATGAAGTCAAAACCTTCGTTATCGACATCCAGCATGTCCATGGCGCGAGCAGCAATGGGGCCGTCGATCCGGCCATCGGATTTCACCTGGGCAAAGTCGCGCACCCGCCTTAACAAACGGTTAGCAATCCGCGGCGTGCCGCGAGAGCGACGGGCGACCTCAATGGCACCATCTTCCGTCATGTCTAGCCCCAGACAACGGGCACTGCGGGAGACGATATCGGTCAGGTCCTTGACGTTGTAGAACTCCAGCCGCTGGACGATACCGAAGCGATCCCGCAGCGGGCTGGTGAGTGAACCAGCCCGGGTGGTGGCGCCAATCAGGGTGAAGGGAGGCAGATCCAGCTTGATGGAACGAGCCGCTGGCCCCTCCCCGATCATAATGTCGAGCTGGTAATCCTCCATCGCCGGATAGAGCACCTCCTCCACCACCGGGCTGAGGCGATGGATCTCGTCGATGAACAGCACATCGTTCGGTTCGAGGTTGGTGAGCAGCGCCGCCAGATCCCCCGCTTTCTCCAGCACCGGGCCGGAGGTGGTCTTGATATTGACCCCCATCTCGTTGGCGACGATGTTGGCGAGGGTAGTCTTGCCCAGACCCGGCGGGCCGAAGATCAACAGGTGATCGAGCGCTTCACCCCGCTGGCGGGCCGCTTCGATAAAGATCTCCATCTGTTCGCAGACGGTATCCTGACCGGTGTAGTCAGCCAGCTTCTTGGGGCGGATAGCCCGGTCAATAATGTCATCCTCACGGGCGGCACTGGCCGAGATGAGGCGGTCTGCTTCAATCATCAACTACCTCATACCAGGCTACGCAGGGATTCACGGATGATATCTTCCACCGACATCCCCTCTTTGGCGATCTTGCTGACAATCTGACTCGCCTGCTGCGGCTTGTAACCTAGGGCCACCAGCGCACTGGCCGCCTCCTCGGTCACATCCGGTGCCCGCAATTCGGGCTCACTGGCTGGCAAGGTGACCATGGCCGGGGAGAAGAGGTCGTGACTGACCCACCCCTTGAGGCGATCCTTCATCTCCACCACCAGACGCTCGGCGGTCTTCTTGCCGACTCCCGGCAGTTTGACCAAAGAGCTTATCTCTTCACGTTCGACACTCAGCACAAACTGGGTAGCTGTCATACCGGAGAGAATAGCCAGCGCCAGCTTGGGGCCGACTCCGTTGGTTTTGATCAGCTCGCGGAACAGTGCCCGCTCCTGTTTGTGGTTGAAACCATAGAGCAACTGGGCATCTTCCCGCACCACGAAGTGAGTATGGATGGTCGCTTCCTTGCCGATCTCCGGCAAATCATAGAAGCAGCTCATCGGCATCTGTACCTCATAGCCAACCCCGCCCACTTCCAGCAGGACCTCGGGGGGCTGCTTTTCAATGACAATGCCTCTCAAGCGACCAATCACGGCTCTCTCCTCACCAATACAACTATTCGTAAATTGGCTCATAGCATAAAGAATAACTGGATAAGTATCCAGCATAGGGCAGCAACACCCTTGTGGTCAGAGAGGCTTTTTATCCCATTTTCCACCATGCTTGATCGGGTGCAGCCAGTGCACGGGATGTTTCAGCGCCGCACCGGCCCCCGAGCGGGGGATAAACCACTACACTAAACCCGTTCGGAACCGAAACTGGTGCCAATGTCGATACCAAGGAAGGCCATCACATGAAAATTGTTACCACCTCCAATCTGGGTCTTGCCATATTGCTCGGCTGTACGCTGGGCATGGGGGTCGTTGGCTGGTATGGCAGCCAGCGGCTAGCCAATCTGCTCTCCTATGTCCTGGGCGCCGCCTGGCAGACCGCCGACGGAGCCATGGAGGGCTCCATAGAGCTGGGCAATCAACAGCTACAGATTCAGAAGATGCAAAACGGCACCCCGCTCAATCGCGCCGAACTCGATGCAGCCAAGGCGGCGACAGATGACGCGCTGGCCCGGGTCAGCCAGGGGCAGCTCATTGATGGTGCGGCCCTTGCCACCATGGAACAGCACAAGCAGGACTATCAACAGCAACAAGAGAAGCTGCTGGCGCTCTATCACGCGTATACAGAGGTGGATCAGGCCCTGCATCACAACGCCGATCTGATGGCTCGCCTCTCGACCCAGCTGGAGGTGATCGGCGATGGGGCAGTCGAGGCGCTGACCCAATCCCCCGACCAGCCCATCAGCTGGAACAGCGGCCTCTCCACCCGTTGGGAAGCGGCCGACGGGGGGATGGAGTCAAACATCGGCTTTTTACGCCAGCTCTATGCGCTGGAGAAGATGCGCAGACAAGGAGTCACAGATGCGATCAAGGCCGAGTTGAAAGAGGCGACCGATTTCTACCACGAAGCGATCGACAGCATGCTCGGCACCGGGCTGTTCGATATCGAGGGAACCGGCGAATTTGCCGGCAAGACACTGTCGGCAGAGTATCGCGCTCTGTTGGCCCGGCATCAGCAACTGATGGGACAGTGGGTCGATGCGCTCGGCAGCTATCAGGCCCAGCAGTCCGCCTATGAGGTCAGTGCCGATGAGCTGCGACAACAGCTCGTTGCCATCGAGGAGAGCGGCGATGCCACCGTCGAGGATCAGGTGGCCCAGCTCAACGGCATCATCAGCCAGATCCGAACCCTGCTGCTGGGTGGCCTGTTGCTAAGCCTGATCATGGTCACCCTCTGCGGCTTCTGGCTGACCCGCAAACTGGTAACCCCGCTGCTGCAAGTGGACAAACGAATGCAGGATATCGCCGCCGGCGAGGGGGACCTCAACGCCCGCATCAACCTGCAACGGGATGACGAGATAGGCTCGCTGGCCAACAGCGTGGATCGTTTCATCGAGAAATTGCAGAAGATGATCAGCTCCACCATGGACAACAACCAGCACATCAGCGAACACGTTCACACCTCGGTCAACCGGGTGGAGGCAATCAGCCAAAGCAGCCGCCAGACTGCCGAACATGCGCTGGCCCTGCACCACGACAGTGAACAGATGGTGCAAGTCGCCACCGGTATCTCGGACAACTGCAGCATGGCGGCCCACAATGCCAACGAGGTGCGCCAGCTGACCACCGAGAGCAGCCAGTATGTCGCCTCCGCCAGCGCGGGCATGCAACGGGTGGTACAGGAGGTGAGCGAGTGTGCCATCGCCATCAACTCCCTCAAGGAGCAGGCGGGTCAGATTGGCCAGATCATCTCCACCATCAGCGGTATCTCGGAGCAGACCAACCTGCTTGCCCTCAATGCGGCCATCGAAGCGGCCCGCGCGGGGGAGATGGGGCGTGGCTTTGCGGTGGTCGCGGACGAGGTGCGTACCCTGGCCAATCGCACCGCGACATCAAGCGCCGAGATCAGCCAGGTGATCAGCAGCATCCAGCAGCAGACCGAGACCGCCTATCTGATGATGCAGCGCAACCTCAAGACGGTGGAGTCCGGCATGCAGGACTCCGAGAACACCAAGCAGATCCTGTTCAAGGTGGAAGGCGCCATCGACCAGCTGGCCGACATGGTGCAGCAAGTGGCCGTGGCTACCGGGCAACTGTCACACACCCTGAGCCACTCCTCTGACAAGGTCTCCGGCATCAGTCTGCAAGCCAGAACCGGCGAACAGGAGGCGCAGGAGTGTCTGCAACTCGCCTCCTCGCTTCATCAAGCCAGCCTGCTGCAACAGCGCCTGCTCTCCCAGTTCAGAGTCTGAGCCCCTCCAATAGCAAAGATGCCACTTATGTGAGTGGCATCTTTTTGTTACCGGTCGCTCATTCCTGCCGCCTTAACTTCCTCAACGTCCTATGGCCAGTTGAACAGCCAGGCTCAACATGATGATGCCAACCAGCAGATCGATCCCCTGCTGCACCCGGCCGCGGGCCAACCAGGGCGCCAGTGCCGCAGCACCCAGCGCCAGCGAGTAGAACCACACCAACGAGGCCAGCATGGCCCCCGCAGCAAAGGCCGGACGCAAGGACTCGCTCACCTGACTGCCAAGGGAGCCAAGCAGCATCAGGGTATCGAGATAGACGTGAGGATTGAGCAGCGTAACTCCCAGCGTCATCGCCAGCACGCTTTTGGCCCCCATCTGCTGAGCAGAATCGGCAAGTCCCTCCCCTTTACCGCGCCAGGCACTGAGCAGGGAACGGCCACCAAACCAGCCGAGAAACAGCACACCACCCCAGGTGAGCAGCGCCATGCCGAAGGGGCTGGCGGCCAGCACATTGGCCCCGCCAAATACGCCGATAGCAATCAGGGTGAGATCGCAGAAACTGCAGAGCGTGGCCGTCAGCAGATGGTGATTGCGATGGATGCCCCGACTCAGCACAAAGGCATTCTGGGCGCCGATGGGGATGATCATGGCCAGACCGATGGTGAAGCCCTGTAGTGTTGTTGCGAGCATTATGGAGAGTACCGTTCGAAATGATGAATGAGCGGCACTATAGCGATGGAGGTTCCTTCTTAGAAATTCATTGATTTACTGATTGATTCATTTTGCTAATAAAAACCGGCATGCCCGCTGCTGTTCCAGCCCTTGTCAATTACCGGATCTGACAATTGTGACCCTCAGAGTGCGGCAGGAGAATCTGTTGCGCCTGCGGGCTCAGCCTACTGCAGCAATCTGGGGAAGTTGGTAACCACAACTTGCTCCAGATTGGGTAGCAACAGCCCCGTACTAACCCCTTTGGCAATGGCCTGATAGCGGTTCATGGAGCCGGTTTTGCGGGTGACCTGATTGAGATGGTAATTGACCGTGCGCTCCGTGATCCCGAGGATGCAGGCGATCTCGCTAGAGGTCTTCCCTTCGCTGGCCCAGAACAGGCACTCGGTCTCGCGCTCGGTCAAGGGGTCTTTCCCCGCACTATCCATCATGCTGAAACGCACCACCCGAATGGCCGCCTCGAAGATGTAATTGGACATCCAGGAGAGGATCGGCGAGGACTCCAGCAGCAGGTCGCTCGAGGCCCGCTCGGAGGTGATGAAGGAGAGGATACCGTTCTCCCCGGCTGCACCGTGCAGAGGGAAGGAGATGCCGTTACGCAACCCGAACTCGGCTGCCAACCCCATCACGTCCATGGTTCCCTCCTGCAGAAAACTGGCCCGCTCATCGAGGCGGTTCCAGTAAATGGGCAGCGTCTGCTTGCGTGCCAGCCGGATCACCGGATCGCACGCAAGCATGTTGTTTTCGGTATAGGCCTGCACCCAGGAATCGGGGCACTGGTTGAACAGCACCACCTTGGGTCTTTGCATCGACATCGGGATGATAAGGGCGAAGCGATAGTAGTCATAGCCCATCCCGAGCGTAAAGCGACCGATCAGTTCGGCCAGACGATTGCCGTCTGTCACCGAAGTGAAATGTTCGAGGTACTCAAGCAGTTGGTCTCTGTTCATATGAAAGCCCCCTTGGCCAGACATGTGATTATAACGGCGAATAGCAAGATAGAGGGTCCATAATGTTGGTTTTTAAAGGAAAATTGAGAGAACATCCACGAAACGAGGTGGAGAATGAACTCTATCGCTTTCGAAATCGCGTCTTTTCCGACCGGCTAGGCTGGGATGTCGAGTCTCATCGGGGCCTAGAGCGTGACAACTTCGACACGCCAGACACCCATTGGGTTCTGATCGAGGACGAACAAGGGCTGTGTGGCTGTATTCGTCTACTCAACTGTGCCGATGCCTATATGCTGCCCACCATCTTCCCCACCGCCCTTGCCGGTGAAAGCGCGCCACGCACCCCCGATGTCTGGGAACTCACCCGTCTGGCTATCGATGCCCAGCGCGCACCGCGCATGAGCAATGGCGTCAGTGAACTCACTTGTGTCATCTTCCGCGAGGTCTATGCCTTCGCCCATGCCCACGGGATCCGGGAGCTGGTCGCCGTCGTCAGCCTGCCGGTGGAGCGCATCTTCCGCCGACTTGGCCTGCCCATCGAGCGGCTCGGTCATCGTCAGGCGGTCGATCTGGGGGCGGTAAGGGGCGTTGGCATCCGCTTCCATCTGGATGAGCGCTTCGCGCAGGCGGTCTCGCAGCCACTTATCGGACACTATCAAACTGCCACCTATCGCTCCCATGAGTTAGCGGCCCAGATATAAAAAATCCCGGGAAAACAGGCCCGGGATAAACGTATCGCTGTATCGCTATGACCCCGCAGGGCTGCCCCCTGCGGTCTCTAGCAGTATGCCTTCCTTACTAGACAGACCACCACTGTCAGATATCACAGCGCAGCGCCCCTTCCGCCGCCCATTGTTGTCCCCTGCCGAGTGACGTAGAGTCAGCCCTTGGGCAACGGAAGGGGGAGAAGATGAAAGAGCTGGACTACAAACTGCTGCGGGCGCTGGATGCGGTACTGCAGGAACAGAACTTCGATCGGGCGGCCAAGTCGCTCCATATCACCCAGTCGGCCATCTCCCAGCGGATCAAGCAGTTGGAGCAACAGTTTGCCGAGCCGCTGCTCATTCGCAGCCAGCCGCTGCAGGCCACGTCACTCGGCCAGAAGCTGCTGGCACACTATCAGCAAGTACATCAGCTCGAGCTCGAACTGGCGGGGGAGCTGACCCCCGACCAACCGCAAGGGCCAATCCGGATCAGCATCGCAGTGAACGCCGACAGCCTGGCCACCTGGTTTTTGCCCGCCATTGCCCCCTTGTTGAAACAGCACCCCATCGAACTCAACCTGCTGGTCGATGACGAGAGCCGCACCCTCGACAAGGTCCGCGAGGGTCAGGCCTTTGGCGCGGTCAGCCTGCATCCCCAGCCGCTGGCGGGTTGCTGCGTCGACGAGCTAGGTGAGATGAACTACCTGCTCACCGCCAGCCCCGCCTTCGTTGCCCGCCACTTCCCTCACGGCCTGACCCGCGCTGCGCTGGCCAAGGCACCGGCGGTGGCGTTCGATCAGCGCGATGACATGCATGTGAGCTTTATGAGAGAACACTTCAGACTGGAGCCGGGCGGTTATCCCTGCCATACGGTCCACTCGTCAGAGGCCTTCGTCGCCATGGCCGAGCAGGGGTTGGCCTACTGTCTCATTCCCGAATTGCAGATAAGAGGCCAGCTCTCAGGCGGGTCACTACTCAACCTCAGTCCCGACCACGTCCTGACGGAACGCCTCTACTGGCACCGCTGGGTACTGGAAAAAGGGGTTCACAAGCAGCTCTCCCAACGCCTTATCGACCATGCCAGATCGCAGTTGAAACCATGCTGAGCAGGCCATTCACCTTGGCTTTGCAGGGCTAAAAACGTATAGTGCTGGGCGATCCTTCATCAGGTCTCCACCCAGGTTTTCACTTCAGGTTCCTCACTTATGTTCCAAGACAATCCGCTGCTGGCCCAGCTCAAGCAACAAATCCGCGAAAACATCCCGAAGAAAGAGGGTGTGATCCGCGCCTCGGACCGGGGCTTCGGCTTTCTGGAAGTCGATGAGAAGACCAGCTATTTCGTGCCGCCTCCCTACATGAAGAAGGTGATGCACGGTGACCGGGTGACCGCCCTGATCCGCACCGAAAAAGAGAAGGAAGTGGCCGAGCCGGATACCCTGCTGGAGCAGTCCGTCACCCGCTTCGTGGCCCGGGTCAAGATGTTCCGCGACCGCCTCAACGTGGTGGCCGACCATCCGCTGATCAAGGATGCCATCAAGGCCCGCGTCAAGAAGGGTCTGGATGAGAAAGAGTTCAAGGAAGGTGACTGGGTGGTAGCTACCCTCAAGCGCCATGCGCTGGTCGACGGCAACTTCTCTGCCGAGATTATCCAGAAGATCGCCGCCCAGGAAGATCACAATGTGCCCTGGTGGGTGGTGCTGGCGCGCCACAATCTGGCCCAGGTCGAGCCAGCTGATCTGCCAGAGTGGAAGGTGATCGAAGAGGAAGAGCTGCCCCGTCGTGACCTGACCAAGGTGCCCTTCTTCACCATCGACGGTGCCAAGACCAAGGACATGGACGATGCGCTGGCCATCACCAAGCTGGACAACGGCTGGGAGCTGCTGGTCGCCATCGCTGACCCGACCGCCTATGTGGCCGAAGGGAGCGAGCTGGACAAAGAGGCCGCCCAGCGCGCCTTTACCGTCTACATGCCGGGCCGCAACGTGCCGATGATCCCGCGCACCCTCTCCGACGAGCTCTGCTCCCTGAAAGAGGGTGAGGAGCGTAACACCCTGTGCGCCCGTCTGCTGATCGCCGAAGATGGTCTGCTGCTGGAGGAGACCGAGTTCTTCGCCGCCCGCATCTGCTCCCACGCCCGCCTCAACTATGACGATGTCTCCGAATGGGCCGAACACGGCAAAGAGCTGGCTATCGACGCTGGCGTACTGGCCCAGCTGCCGCTGATGAAGGCGATGACCGAGGCGCGCATCGCGTGGCGCACCGAGCATGCGCTGGTGTTCCCGGATCGTCCCGACTACGACTTCGAGCTGGGCGAGAATGGCGAAGTGCTGGCCATTCACGTCGAGCCGCGCCGCATCGCCAACCGCATGGTGGAAGAGTCGATGATCGCCGCCAACATCTGCGCCGGTCGCGTGCTGGGCAAGAGCGTCGGTTACGGCATCTTCAACGTTCACACCGGCTTTGACGAAGAGTCCCTCGACGGCGCCATCGACCTGCTGAAAAGCGCCGAAGCCCCGTTCGAGCGCGACGAGATCGCCAGCCTCTCCGGCTTCTGCGCTCTGCGCCGCTGGATCGACAACCTCGACACCCGCTGGCTGGATGGCAAGATCCGCCGCTTCCAGAGCTATGCGCTAATGTCCTCCGAACCGGGCGCCCACTACGGTCTGGGTCTGGATGCCTACGCCACCTGGACCTCCCCAATCCGTAAATACGGCGATATGGTCAACCATCGTCTGCTCAAAGCCGTCATCGCCGGCAAGACCCCGGGCGAGCGCCCGAGCACCGAGCTCACCGAGCATCTGACCGCCTGCCGCCGTCTGCACCGCATGGTGGAGCGCGACATCGGTGACTGGCTCTATGTGCGCTACCTGAAAGCCGCCGCCGGCACCGATCAGGTATTCAACGCCGAGATCATCGACGTGATGCGTGCCGGTCTCAAGCTGCGTCTGCAGGAGAACGGCGCCGTGGTCTTCATGCCTGCCCGTCATATCCTCGACAACAAGGATCGACTGGAGTGCAACTGGGACAACGGCCGCGTCTATCTGGACAAGACCGAGGTGGTCTACGAGCTCGGCCAGATCATCGAGGTGAAGCTGACCGAAGCGGTGGAAGAGACCCGCTCTCTCATCGCCAAACCGGCTGTGGATCTGGTGCCGGGCCCGGCACCAGAAGACCCGGCGGCCGAGAGTGCGCCAGCCGATAGCAGTGAAACACCCGCTGAGGCTGCCCCCAAGGCAGAATAAGCCGCGCAGAATCATCTGATCTGCCCGAGAGCCCGCCATCGTGCGGGCTCTTTTTTGCCCGGCATCCCGCCCTACAAGCTGCCATAGATACCGTTATGGCACACAGTTCTATCCACGATTGACAGAGAACGCAGTGAATGTCTCCACCAGCATGGCTGAAAGCAACCGTTATGTGCGCCGCCTCTCCTTTCTGACATATTAATCAAGGAGAAATATGTCTATACTCGCTTGGGTACAATCCAAGGGATATTGGTATGCAGGAATGGGACCCGGAACACTTCACCAACTTCGCTCAGCTATGCGAAGTGAGCCTCGCCACCATCCGTGAAAAGACCGATGCCGAACGCCTCTACCTCTGGCTGAAAGCCCCCGAACCGCAGCTCTACAGCTTTCAGCTCGATCACGGGCTGACCACGCTTGATCTCGCCCATCTAGGTCAACTGACCCTGCCCCACCACCTGATCGACAAGGCGATGGAGAAGGGACAACTGGTGATCGAACAACTCCAACCTCCGCCGGATCCCGGCGAAAATGTGGAGCCCGCCCAGCCGCAGTTACGCGCCTGTTTCCCTCTCAAGCGTCACATGAAACTGGAAGGGGTCATCTATCTGGAGACCCGCCGCCGCATCGATCGCCTCTCCTCCCACCAGCGTCAGGGCATCCAGCTCCTTATCCACTATCTGACTGCCGAGCTCAGCAATCACCTGCTCTCCAGCCAGGTCAATCAGGAGCGGGACCAGCGGCTCCATACCCAGACCGATCTGGTTCAGAGTCAGGCACTGCAAGGCTCCTTCCTCACCATGTTGCAGGCGCTGCACATGGTAAGCGTTACCCTCTCCCGCAGTCGCAGCGAGAACGATCTGCTGCGGGATGCCGTGCTGCTGGCCCGCAAGGAGCTGCAATTCGATCGGGTCGCCATCTTCCTGATCGAACCCGATGGCAAGACCATGCGCGGCACCTGGGGCACCAGCGAAGAGGGCGAGCTGATGGATGAACACAACTTCATCAGCCCCATTCCGGATCACCCCACGGTGCAAGAGGCGCTCAGGCGCAAGGATTACGTGCTGGTGATGGAAGATACCCCTCTCTACTACGAGAAGCAGCAGGTGGGCCGTGGCTGGAACGCCATGGTATCGCTATGGGATGGCACCACCCCCATCGGCTGGATCGCCGCTGACAACCTGCTCTGGCACCGTCCGCTCAAGGCCTATCAGAGCGAGATCTTCAAACAGTACGCCGCCATTCTGTCACAACTGCTGATCCGCCAGCGCACTCAGGAGCAGCTGGAAACCCTCAACCGCCAGCTGGAGGCCCGGGTCGCCGAGCGCACCATGCAGCTGGCCGAGACCAACCGGGCGCTGGAGGAGGCCAATCACCGCCTCTCCCTGCTGTCGCTGGAAGATCCCCTCACCGGCATCGCCAACCGGCGCCAGTGGGACATCACCATGCAGCGGGAGTGGGAGTGGGCACGACGCACCCAGAACCTGCTGGCGGTATTGATGATCGATGTCGACGAGTTCAAGGCCTACAACGACCACTTCGGCCATGCCAAGGGGGATCTCTGCCTGCAACAGGTGGCACATGTGCTGCGGGATGCAGAGCGGCGCTGTACCAATCTGGTCGCCCGTTACGGCGGGGAGGAGTTCGTCATTCTGCTCTGCGCCCCCCAACCCGGTGAGGCCGAACAGCTGGCCGGACGGATCCACGATGGTCTTGCCCGCTTGAAAATGCCCCATCCCGCCTCGCGGGTTGCTGATTTCATTACGGTTAGCATAGGCTTTAGCTATCTGGTTCCCTCCCAGGACGGAGCATGGCAGACCCTGACCGAACAGGCTGACCAGGCGCTCTACCACGCCAAGTCACAAGGGAGGGCCCGCACTCTGGCCTATCGGTGATCCCATGCTGTTGCGTCGCTACCCCATCTTCAATCGTCGCCTGGCTCTGGTGGCCTACGGCATCGACTATCAGCTCAGCTCACCGGCCGAATGGCCTTCACTGGCGCAACATTGCCGCCTGCTGGCACAGGGGCGTCAATATCTGGTGCCCTTCACCCACGAACAGCTCGATGAACAGCGTCCCATGCTGCTGGATCAGGACGCAATCCCGCTGGTTGAAGCCTCCAGCGAACGCCAGCCCAACTCGTTCCCGGTGCTGGAGCAGTGGCGCGACAGTCGGCGCAGACTGGCGGTACATGGCGCCAACCGGGATCCACGCTGGCTCGGCGCCAGCCGCCTGCTGGTGTACTGGATGGGGGAAGAGGGGATCTGCCAGCCCACCGAGCACAAGCGGATGGCGCTGAACATCGAAACCTGGGCGGATTTTCTCCCGCTGCGGGAGGCGGGGGTCGACTTCTTTGCCGGCGGCTTTCTCGCCCGTCCGGAGCTGGTCAATCAGCGGGCGAACCAGCCCGATATGGCGCTGGTACAGCAGATCCTCCAGCTCATCTGCCACGAAGAGTTCTCCTTCGCCCAGGTAGCCCGCCTGCTGGAGCAGGATGCCTGGCTGCCCGGCCTGCTGCTCACCTACGTCAACGCCCCCGGCTTCGATCATGCCGCCCCCATCACCTCGGTGCCCCGCGCCCTCTCCTATCTGGGGGAGCAGGAGATCCGCAAGTTCGTGCTGATCAACGGTCTGGCCCGGGTGAGCCAGCACATGCCGGAGGCCTGCACCCGCATGGCCATCGCCCGCGGCCGCTTCTGCGAGTTGATTGCCCTCACCGCCCTCGGTAAAGCGGAGGCAAGCTGGGCCTTTCTGGTGGGACTGGTGCTCGATGGATCCCTGCTGTCTGAGCCGCTGATGGTCCACCTGCCCAAGAGCGTGCAGCGCGCCATCGAACTGCACGAAGGGCCACTCTTTCATCTGTTTCAGCTGGTCAGCACCTATGAACAGGGCAACTGGGCCCTGCTGGAACAGCTTGCCCCCAAATATCAACTCGATCCGGCCCAGCTCACCCCCGTCTATTTTCAGTCACAAATGTGGGGGCAAGCGTTTCTCACCAGCTAGGTGATGGCGAGGCGGTGAGCCACTGGCTAGAATGGGCTCCCTTTTTTCAGAGACTGACCCGCACCATGACGCTTTCCGGATTCCAAGGCCTGGTCTTTGACCTTGATGGCACCCTGGTCGACTCCATGCCGCTGCACCTCGCCGCTTGGGAACATACCGCCCGCGAGTTTGGCTTTCACTTCGACGCCGACTGGTTCTATGAGCTGGGTGGCATGCCGAGCCGCAAGATAGCCCTGCTGGTCGCACAGGAGCAGCAGATCCCCCTCGATCCCCTCGAAGTCACCCGCTGCAAGACCGCCCACTATGTGGCCAACCTGCACAAGGCGACCGTCTTTCCGGCCATGCAGGCGCTGGTCGAGCGCTATCATGGTGTCATCCCGATGGGGATTGGCACCGGCTCGCCCCGCGTCAACGCCGAAGCGGTGCTGCGCAACACCGGGCTGGATCGCTACTTCTCTGTGGTGGTCACCGCAGACGATGTGGAGCTGCACAAGCCCAATCCGGACACCTTCCTGCTGGTCGCCAGCAAGCTGGGGGTCGAGCCATCAGGCTGTCTGGTGTTTGAAGATACCGGTATCGGGGTACAGGCCGGAAAAGCGGCGGGTATGCAGACCTGCATGGTCAAAGAGGGTCAACCAGTCGGCATAAAGGCGTAGTGCGGAAAAAATATCGCCCTGCAAGGGGCGATAACCGTAACCGGCTCTCATACGGGACATGAATGAAAATGAGAGCAGGTTCCGTCAGCCGCTGACGCAGGGCGCGTCAACGAGGAGTGCGGGGCAGACGATTACTCGTTGTTGCCGCCGCCCTGATTGTCGTCATAACGACCCGGCGCACCGTGGGGGCGCGGCGCCATGGAGACACGTGGCTTGCGAGCACGCTGGATATTCACCTGCGGACGGCCGGTGTGCATGGCAATGGTGGAGATCTTGGCCTTGTAGACCAGCTGCTGGTTACCATGAGCATCGGTCAGCAGCACGCTGTACTGGTCGAACCCGCTGATGGTGCCTTCCAGCTTGATGCCGCTCACCAGAAAAATAGCGACCTGACTGCGGTTCTTGCGCAACCAGTTGAGGGCAGAATCTTGCCCGTTCCCGAGGGAGAAGGCTTGCTCAATCGTGGAGTAGCTGGGGGATTCAGTTGTCATAAATTATTGTCCCGCGGAAAAAAAGTGGCGTTTGATTGTGCTAAATGGGCACTGGCTTGTCAAAGTCATTCTCACTCCCGCCAGCAATAGCGCCCTCCGGGGGCTGGTCGCTGACCAGCACAACTGCGATAATCGCCAGCTCTGGCTCTACCACGGGCCTTATCTGGGGTTTTATCTTGCATCCGGTTTCACACCAACACCACACCACCTATGTCCATGATGCCACTGCCTGCGAAGAGTGTGACCTGCTGATACCGGCCACACCGCTCGAGGTGGGACAGGCCAGCTGCTGCCCCCGTTGCGGACACCCCCTGAGTCGCCACCTGCCACAGCAGGAGTTGCGGCCGATCTCCTACGGGTTCGCGGCACTCATCATGTTCGTGCTCGCCAATGCCTTTACCTTTATGTCCTTCTCGGCCAAAGGGGTGGGCCAGGAGATGACCTTTTTGCAGAGCATCACCACCCTGGTGGATGAGGGCTATCTGTTTCTCGGCGCGGTACTGAGCCTGACCCTGATCGGCCTGCCGCTGGTTTATATGGGGTCCATCATGCTGGTGCTGTGGCGGGTCGATAAAGATCTGCACAGCAATGCCCTGCGCTCCCTCGGCCGTCTGCTCTGCCGGATCAAACCCTGGCTGATGGTGGATGTCTTTCTGGTGGGGGTGCTCATCTCGCTGGTCAAGCTGATGGGGATGGCCGACATCAAGATGGGGCTGTCGTTCTGGGCTTTCGTCGGCTATACGGTGCTGCTCATCAAGATGATCTCCTCGCTGGATCAGATGTGGCTGTGGCAGCGGCTGTTCGGCCCGACCGAAGCGCGGGAGATCGACCCGGAAGCGGGCGCGCTGGAGTCCGGTCTGGTGGGCTGCCATATCTGTGGCGCCCTGAGCGAGGTGGGCAGCCACAGCTGCTCCCGCTGCGGCGGCAAGCTGCATGCGCGCAAGCCGGGCGGCCTGAACCGTACCTGGGCGCTGCTGTTTACCTCCGCCATTCTCTACATTCCGGCCAACGTCTATCCCATCATGGATACGGTGTTTCTCGGTGATGACAGCCCCTCCACCATCCTCGGCGGTGTGGTGCTGCTCTGGGCCATGGGCTCCTACCCCATAGCGGCGGTGATCTTTTTCGCCAGCGTGGTGGTGCCGCTGGTGAAAATACTGGCGCTATTCTGGCTTTGCTATATGGTGCAGCGCGGCAATGTCACCTCCCCACTCGGCAAGCTCAAACTCTATCGCATGACCGAATTTGTCGGACGCTGGTCGATGATCGACGTCTTCGTGGTGGCCATTCTGGCGGGCCTGATCCGGCTCGACAATCTGATGACCATCTACCCCGGCCCTGCGGCCGTCGCATTTGCTGGTGTGGTGCTGATCACCATGGTCGCCGCCATGAGTTTCGACTCCCGCCTGATCTGGGATTTACAACAAGGAGAACGCGAACGTGAGTGAGCGTAAAAAAAGGTGGAAACCGGGCTCTGACTTTCTGAGCTCTGCCGCCGCAATCTGGATGGTGCCCCTGCTGGCGCTGTTCATCGGTCTCTGGATGCTGTTCCAGCACTGGTACTCCCAGGGCCCGAGTTTCACCCTGACAGTCGCCACTGCCGAGGGCATAGTCGCTGGCAAGACGGTGATCCGCTCCCGCGAAGTGGACGTCGGCCGCATCGAAGCCGTCGAGCTGAGCGATGACTATAGCCATGCCGTGCTGAAAGGACGGCTGACCAATGCCGCCTCCGGCATGCTGCGCGGTGACAGCCAGTTCTGGGTGGTCAAGCCCAGAGTGGGCCGTGAAGGGGTATCGGGTCTGAGCACCCTGCTCTCCGGCGCCTATATCGAGCTCGCCCCCGGCAAGAAAGGTCGGGCGCGGGACGAGTACGCCATGCTGGACAAACCGCCGCTCGCCTCCCTCGATGCCAAGGGGCTGCGTCTCACCCTCAGCAGTCGCGACACTCGCGCGCTGGGAGAAGGCTCCCCCATCAACTATCAGGGCTTCACCATAGGTCAGGTGGAAGAGGCGAAGTTCCTGCCGGAAAAGAGCGAGATGCAGTATCAAATCTTCATCCACGCCCCCTATGACATTCTGGTGAGCAGCAACTCCCGCTTCTGGATGACCCCGGGCTTCGAGGTCTCCATGAGCAGCGAGGGGATGAAGGTGAAGATGGATTCGCTGGAGAGCCTGATCGATGGCGGCATCACCATGGGTCTGCCACCCGGCTGGGCGCCTGGCGAACCGGTCAAACAGATGGAAGGGTTCACCCTGTTCCAGGATGAGGCGAGCGTGCTGGCCGGTAGTCTGGATCAGTTCATCGACTACGTCTTCCTGTTCGATGACAACGTGGGTGGCCTGCACCCGGGCGCGGCGGTGCAGTATCGCGGCATTCGGGTCGGTACCGTCATCTCCGCCCCCTACCTCATCGAGGACAAGGGCGTGCAGATCTTCAAGAGCCGCCAGATCCCGGTGCTGGCCCGCATCGAGGTGCAGCGCCTCTCCCACCGCTATGCCAAGGCGGAGAAGGATCAGTGGCGTGCCCTGTTCGGCAAGCAGTTCAAGGAGGGGTTGCGTGCCAGCCTCAAGACCTCGAGCCTGCTGACCGGCGGCAAGATCATCGATCTCAACTTCTATCCGGACGCGCCACGTTTCGAGCAGGCCAAGCTGGCCGGTTATCAGGTCTTCCCCACCGTGCAGGGCGGGCTGGATCAGATCGAGCGCAAGGTGAACCTCATCCTCGACAAGTTTGTCGACATGGACATGGCGACCACCCTGACCAAGGTCAACGGGTCACTCACCACCCTGGATGGCACCCTGAAGAACATCAGTGCAGTCAGCGCCAACCTGAACAAGCTCACCGCCAAGGATTCCACCCAGCAGCTGCCGGCCTCGCTCAACGAGAGCCTCAAGCAGTTGCAGGAGACCTTGCAGGCCTATGACGCCCAATCGCAGACCAATCAGGATCTGCGTCAGTCGGTGCAGACCCTCAATCAGTTGATGCGCGAACTGCAGCCGCTGGTGCACTCCCTCAACGAGCAGCCCAGCTCGCTGATCTTCGATCGCGCGCATCCATCGGACCCTGAGCCCAAGCGAGGCAAACAATGAAAAAAGAGATCCTGACGCTGGCCCTGCTGGGCCTGCTGGCGGGTTGCAGCAGCCAGCCAAGCCTGCACTACTACTCGCTCGATGCCGACAACCAGCAACCCGTAACGGCCCCGGCCCAACCGCAGCACCAGCTGGTGCTGCGCCCGGTGGCGCTGGCCAGCCAGCTCGACCGGATCAGTCTGGTCTATCAACTGGAAGGGCAAGAGCTGCACTTCACCGAGTACCATCGCTGGGCCGGTGCGCTGGACGATCAGCTCAACCAGCTCACCCTCAATGGCCTCTCCACCCGCCTGCCGGGCTGGGTGGTACGGCAGGATGGCGCCCGCAAGGGGCCGGTGCTGACCATTCTGGTGGAACGCTTTCAGGGCCGTCATGACGGCAGCGCCGTGCTGAGCGGCCGCTGGCGCCTGCTGGCGGAAGATGGCACCGTGCTGCGCGATGCTCCCTTCCGTCAGGAGCGGGTGCTGCCGGCCGATGGCTACAACGCACTGGTGAACGAGCTGGGTCAGGGCTGGCAACAGCTGCTCGACCAGATCGCCGCCGAGGTGCGCAAGCAAGGTTGAGCACATCAACCTGCGAGTATCAGATAGAAAAAAACGAC
>NZ_JBFODV010000165.1:0-6822 GCF_040908495.1 Aeromonas sp. R1-1
AGGGGGATGTGGCCCGTCTGCGCGCCGAGATGGCCAGCGTCGAGGTGAAAAACGACCCGGCACTGGGGTGGCGTGAGCAGGTTGTGGTAGGCGAAGCGCCAATCCAGTTCCCCGATGGTTATGAAACCGTCTTTGCCGAATACGCACACCGTGAGCGGTCTGTACAGCGGGATCGCCTCAATAACCTGAAGAACCAGCTCTATATTCTTGGTCAGCAAATCGAACAGAAAGAGCAGGAGCTGATTGAACTGAATGCCAAGATCCGCACCGTGAATCGCAGTGTGGATTTGGCCAGACAGGAACTGAATATTAGCCGTCCGTTGGCGAAAGAAGGTATAGTGCCTCAAGTGGAGCTAATCAAGCTTGAGCGGCAGGTCAACGAGATGCAGGGGGAGCTGGAGAGCAACCGTCTGCTGACCCCAAAACTCAATTCGGTGCTGCGTGAGACCATCTCCAAGCGTAATGATATTGCGCTGAAGTTCAGAGCAGATTCCCAGACTGAACTGAATGAGAAACAGGGGCGGCTTGGCCAGTTATCAGAAGGGCAGGTTGGCTTGCGAGACAGGGTAGACCGGACCAGTGTGATTGCACCGCTCAAGGGCACCATCAAGAAGCTCAAGATCAACACCCTGGGCGGTGTGGTTCAGCCCGGCATGGATTTGATGGAGATTGTGCCGCTGGAGGATACCTTGCTGGTAGAAGCCAAGGTGTCACCGAAAGATATCGCCTTCCTGCGACCGGGGCTGGATGCCATCGTCAAAATTACTGCCTACGACTTTACAATCTATGGAGGATTGCATGGCAAGGTTGAACAGATAAGTGCGGATTCGATCCAGGATGAGGAGGGGAACTCCTTTTATCTGGTTCGGGTTCGAACAGAGAAGAGTTACTTGGGCGATGAGCTTAACGCACTTCCCATCATCCCCGGTATGTTAGCCAGTGCTGATATCATTACTGGTAAAAAAAGTGTCCTAGACTATTTGCTTAAGCCGATTTTACGGGCAAAGCAGTCGGCACTGAGAGAACGATAAGCCAACAATCTAAAAACAAAACATGACTGGAGATAACATGAAAAAAACGATTGTTGCCATGCTGGTCAGTGGCTGCATCCTGATCCCGAGTTTGGGTCAGGCCCAGACTCTGGAAGAGTCGGTGGCACAGACACTTGCTACGCATCCCAAGATCAAGGAAGCGTTTGATCTGTATCAGGCACGACTCTATCAGCATGATGGAGCCAAGGGTGGCTATTATCCTACGATCGATCTGCGTGGTGGCGTAGGCTATGAAAAAACTGATAGCCCTACAACTCGTGCTCCTGGGTTCAGGGGCGATGATTCACTCACGCGTAAAGAAGCCGGACTCAGCCTGCGGCAAATGTTGTTTGATGGCTTTGATGTCAGCAACAACGTCTCCAGAACCGAAGCTGAAGCCAATGCCCAGCGTCTGGCGATGATCTCCGAAGCTGAAAATACCGCGCTGCGAGTAGCTGAGGTCTACCTCAATATGCTGCGTCAGCAGGAGATTTTGGAACTCTCCAAACAGAACCTGGAAACCCACGAACAGATCCGCAGCGACATCAGCAAGCGAACTGATTCAGGGCTTGGCTCTACTGCGGATCAGACCCAGATTGAAGGTCGTGTTGCCCGGGCCTATTCAAATCAGGCCGCTGCTGAAAACAACTATCGCGACGCAGAGAGTGAATTTATTCGTGTCGTGAACGAGGTTCCCAAAGATCTGGTACAGCCGGTTCCCAATACCGAGCTTATCCCGACCAGCCTCGATAGTGCGCTGAAAACGGCGACCGAAGTCCACCCGACCCTGCTCTCTTCACTGCAGGATATTGAAGCTGCCAAGTATCAACATGAAGGCGCCAAATCCGGTTTCTACCCGAATGTAACATTCGAGGTCGATCAGAACTGGAATGAGGATATCGATGCGGTCAAAGGGCGCAACGATGATCTGACCGCAATGGTGCGCATGCGTTACAACCTGTTCCGTGGCGGTTCTGATGTGGCAGAGAGCAATGCAACATCGGCGCTCTACTCTCAGGCGAAAGACATTCATTTGAATGCGTTTCGCCAGGTTGAGGAAGGCACTCGTCTGGCCTGGAACGCGAAAGAGTCGCTGGCCAAGCAGAAGACCTTCCTGAAAGAGCATGTTGACGCCAGCTATGACACCGTACAGGCATACAAGAAGCAGTTTGGTTTGGGTCAACGGACATTGCTGGACGTATTGAACACCGAGAACGAACTGTTCGAGGCGCGTCGCAGCTATATCACTGCCGAGTATGATGCACTGCTGGCGGACTATCGCATTCTCAACGCGACAGGCAGTCTGCTCAATGCATTTAGCGTCAAACAACCCGCTGAATGGCAGGCCAGGCAATAACCGTTTGTTCATGATCCCGCTGGGATCATGAACGCCAACATGGTGACTGCTGCTGGCAGTCACCATGTTTGGCTAACGCAGGTTGTTGTACGAGCTTTGAGGAGTGCAGCAGTAATAATGCAGCAGGAATATGACGTGACACTCCAGCGTGGTACCGGTAGCCGATGGTGTTATCTTCTCAATGAATGGAGATACCGATCGCTACGCGCTCTGCGCCACTCCTTGTGGATCCTGCTGTTACCCTTCTCACTTCTGCTCTGTGCCAGTCAGCCTCTGCCACAGGAAGATCTCAACTTGATCAAACGGGCGGAGCAGACCTATGGCGCCAGAGCCGGTAAGCGTGTAACCAGTTGGCGTATGTTGGTCATGGAGACGAAGGGCAGGGCCCTGAGCGAAGAAAAAAAGCTTGAGCGGGTTAATAATTTTTTCAATCGGATGCGTTTTATTGACGATATCAAGTTGTGGCGCAAAAAGGATTATTGGGCAACCCCGCTGGAATTTTTGGGGGCCGCCGGGGGAGACTGTGAAGATTTCAGTATCGCCAAATACTCTACGCTGCTCGAGCTTGGGATCCCGGATGATAAAATGCGGATGGTGTACGTCAAGGCTCTTGAGTACAACCAGTTTCACATGGTGGTGGCATATTATGAGACACCCTCTTCCGTTCCGGTTATTTTGGATAATTTGATAGGCTCGATTCGCCCTGCCACACAGCGGCGAGATCTGGTGCCTATTTACAGTTTTAACGGTAGTCACTTGTGGTTGATGAAGGCACGAGGCCAAGGGGAACTGGCTGGTCAATCATCCCGCTTGGGATTATGGAATGATTTACGCAATCGCATGACCTCGGGGCGATTGGCTCGGCCAGTGGTGAATTTGGATGATTAACCTATGACGCTCTATCGACAATTATTAGCCACCATGCTGCTGCTGTTTGGATTGTTATTTGCGGCCACATACTGGGTGCAATTCAATTCAACCCGCACTTATCTTGCGCAGCAACAGGAAACAACGGTCATCAATACGGCAACCTCGCTGGGGCTTGCGCTCACCCCCTATCTGGAAAACGGTGACAAGGTTGGTGCCGAGTCGGTGATCCAGGCCATTTTTGATGGTGGCTATTATCGACTGGTTCGCCTTGATCTGCTGGCATCAAAGGATGTCATCGAGCAGGAAAATACCAACAATATTCAGGGGGTGCCACAGTGGTTTGTGAAATTGGGACTGTTTCCTGAGGTATCTAACGAGTCAATTCTGACGTCTGGCTGGTTGCAGCTTGGAAAATTAAAAGTAGTGGGTCACCCCGGCCAGGCTTATTACGAGTTGTGGCGTGGGATGAGTGAGCTGGCGAGCTGGTTTCTGGTCGGCTTTTTGATCACCACAATTTTGTTGATGAGAGCACTCAACTACTTGCTCAAGCCACTCAAACAGATCTGTGAGCAAGCCGTCGAGATTGAGCTGCACCATTTCGGTCATACGATCCCGGAGCCTAAAACCCATGAATTGAAGCAGGTCGTTCAGGCGATCAACACCCT
Source organism: Aeromonas sp. R1-1 (assembly GCF_040908495.1). NCBI lineage: Bacteria > Pseudomonadati > Pseudomonadota > Gammaproteobacteria > Aeromonadales > Aeromonadaceae > Aeromonas > Aeromonas sp. R1-1. Next base: position 3,924 of record NZ_JBFODV010000165.1, read on the forward strand.
CTCAAGCAAGTTGGCGTTGCAATTTAAAGAGCAAGCCGATGAGGCCGAGAAATTGCGTGAGCGGGTTTATGTCGATGCCGTGTCGGGGCTTGGCAACCGAGCCTATTTTGTGGGCCAGGTAAACGCATGGATAGCGGAGGCTGGCCAAGGTGGCGTCATGCTGGTTGCGGTCGACATGCTGGATGATATCTATCGCGATGAAGGCTTTGCTGCCCGTGACAACATGGTCAAATCGATAGCTCAGGCTTTGAAAGAGCAATTAAAAGGGTGGGATGGCGCCGCCTTGGCACGGATCTCCGCGACGGAATATGCGCTGCTCTGTCCAACTGACGATCTGACTCAGCTAAAAGAGTTGGCTGAAGTGATTAATAGCCGCATTGCCGATCTGGTGGTGAATCCAATGGGCGAAGGGGATGCGCTCTCCGTCATTGGTATTGCCGGTCGTGATGGCAATGATGATCTCTCTGCCTTGTTGACCAAAGCCGATAATGCGCTTGGCAAGGCGCGCAATGAACGCCGCGGTGCTGTAGTGATGGAAGGGGGGACTGAGCAAGGTTTGATGGGGCGCTTGGCCTGGCGAGATCTGGTACAAGATGCCATTTCACGTCAACTTTGGCGCTTCAAAGCACAACCAGCTTGCCGGTTTGATAGTGGAGCAAGGTTGCATGCCGAGCTGTTTGCTTCTATCTCTCGGGATGGCACAGATTATTTTGCCGGTCAGTTCTTGCCCGCGATTGAACAGTTCAAATTGGGGGGCGAGTTTGACCAGGCGGTGCTTGATGCTTGCGTTCCATTACTGCAAAAACAGTCTGATCTGGTACTGGCGATCAACATCACTGCTGGCTCGCTCTGCTCGGATGAGTTTTTAACCTGGCTGACGCGCTATCTGACCGAACATACAGAGCTCAAAGAGCGGTTGTTATTTGAAATACCTGAAGCTGCCATCATGAAACATAAAGACAACGTGGCTGCGTTGGTGGGCACCTTGCAAGCTCATGGCTTCCAGTGGGGGGTTGACCACTATGGTCGTCACTTCCAGTCTCTGGGCTATCTGGAGGAGTTGTCGCCGGCTTATGTCAAGGTTGATCACGGTTATACCAGTCAGGTCATGGAGCCGGGGGCAGACACATCATTCCTGGCGGCTGTGTGTCGCGCCGCACATAATGCCGGTGTGACCACCATTGCAACCCGCGTCGAAGATCAACATCAAGTGGAACTGCTTTCCAAGTTGCATATCGATGGTTACCAGGGATTTGTTCATCCCGCCTTCCCATTGTCTTGAATTAAATGCTGGAAATGGCCCCGATAGGGGCCTTTTTTATACCAGTCACTTCTCTTTTCGCCATTTTTCTATAACCAACTCAAGGTCGGTCTTGAATGGGGCTGTGTCTAGGGTTCTGATTTGTATTAAGAAATTCCAACTCTTCGATTTTTTTCCGTCCATTTGTTGAATTCCTCTCGAACGTACGCTTTTTTGCAACGGAACAGCGCACTATCTCCTTCTACGGTGTAGACATCAAGATCTGTCACCTTGGAGCAATGGATATGCGTACCCAAATCATCGACAAGTCCGTGGTTGTCTCAGCTATAGAAGGCAATGTGGAGATTGTGCTGGCTGATGGAAGCAGCCGCCCTCTGCAAAAAGGGGAAATTCTCCAACCCGGGGCCAAATTAGCCATAGCGGATGATGCAAAGCTGGCTCTTTCACCTTACGACGATACTCCTGCATCGGATGTTCCGGCAGGTTCCGAGTCTGCTGAACCTGCTCAACCGCAAGTGGCGGCCAGCCAGGAAGGCGCACCTTCAGATATTGCCGCATTGCAAGAATCGATTCTGCAGGGTGTTGACCCGACTCAAAACTTTGAGGCTTCTGCTGCTGGTGGGGCACCAGCGGCCGGTGGTGGTGGCATTGGTGGGGTTGCGGGGGCCAGTGGTAATGGTGGTTTCGTAACAATTGATCGAACAGGCGATGCCACGATAGCGGCTGCAGGGTTTGATACCACCTACGATACGGCCGCTGTCATCAATGAAAATCAGGCCGAAGATTTGATTCTTGAAAATCAGCTTGATGATTTGGGCGAAACCGCCGAGACCCTGGAAGACACTCAGGTCAGTGGGAATTTACTCGACAATAGTACCAATCCAGATGGGCCTGCTGATGCCTCTATCGTTTCATATGACTGGGGTATCAATATCGGAGTCCCTGCCGGTGTTGCTGCCACCATTACCGGAGTGGGCACACTGATCATCAACCCGGATGGGAGCTATACCTTTACTCCGGCTCCTAACTATGATGGCGTAGTTCCCCCGGTGAGCTATCAGGTAACTGATGGCCAGGACACAGTGACTTCAACACTCGTTATCTCCATCACTCCGGTTGATGAAGAAGTAGATCTGGCTGGGCTGGATCGGGAAGGGGGTGAGGTACAAGTCAGCGATACCAATTTAGCGGATGGCTCTGCTCCCAACGCTGCAGCCTTGACTCAAAGTGGGGTGTTTACCTTCAATGCTCCTGACGGTGTCCAGAGCTTGACTATGGGGGGCGTTACATTGATCACCGATGGTCTGTTAGGCGCGTCGTTTCCACAGTCCATTATCAGCCCATTAGGAAATGTACTGACCATCACAGCGGTGACCTACAACCCCGCGACTGGTGAAGGGCAAGTCAGTTACAGCTATACCCTTGGCGATAATGAAAACCATACAAGACCCGTCAATGACACCTCCCTGAGCGAAAGCTTCAGCGTTGTGCTGATCGATAGTGATGGTGATACGGCTAGCGATAACCTTGATGTCACTATTTTGGACGACGGCCCGAGCATCGAAGCCGATGGTCAGCCCGAGGGCGAACTGCGTGTGGACGAAAGCGCGCTGGTGGACGAAGACGGTCAGGCGACGC
>NZ_JBFODV010000166.1:0-2643 GCF_040908495.1 Aeromonas sp. R1-1
GCGCAATAAAAACGGCCGCCATCGGAAGATGGCGGCCGCATAACAGGTTCCCTATCAGAAGTTGTAGGTTACGCCCAGGTTGTAGCGACGACCATCCAGCACAGTGCCATAGCTGCTGTAATCCACCGTCTTGTCGAACAGGTTGTAGACCCCGGCAGTCAGATCCAGATGCTTGTTGGCCTTGTAGACCAGGCCCATGTCAAAGAAGGTGTAGGAAGGCGTCCCCTCCGCCATCTTGACCCGGCTCAGGTACTCGGAGGTCTCGCCACGGAAGTTGACCCGTGACCAGAGGCTGAGATCCTCGGTAGTCTGCCACTCTACGCTGCCGTTGAACATGTGACGGGGCATCTGGTTGAGGGCATGGCCCGCCAGTGGACCACTCTTCTGCTCGGACTGGGTAAAGGTGTAGCTGGAGCTGACCGACCAATCCTCGTTGATGGCCCAATCCATCATCCCCTCGACACCACGCATGTTCGCCTTGTCGACGTTGACCCGATCACTGATGAAGTCATAGCTGTGACCATTGAGGGTACAGGCGGGATCGCTCTTGCTGGTGCAACGACGCACTTCGGATATCTTGTTCTTGAAGTCGGTGTTGAACAGGGTAACCCCGGCGTTGAAGCCCTGATGACCGTTCCATAGCAGGCCGATCTCTTCACTCACGCTGGTCTCGGGCTTGAGGTCAGGGTTACCGATTAGTACGCCATCCTGACTGCGGCCGCCAGTAGCCTGACCCCAGTTGGCCGCCGACATCCGCAAGTCTGGGGAGCGGTAACCGGTTGATACGCCCCCCTTCAACGTCCAGCTATCGTCCAGATGCCAGACGCCGTAGAGACGAGGGCTCCAGTGAGAGCCGTAGTTCTGGTCCCGATCCATGCGGGCGCCTCCGGTCAGGGCAAAGCTGTCAGTGAGTGACCACTCATCCTCGACAAACATCGCCCAGCTCCAGCGGGTCAGCTGCTCGGCAGGGTTGGCCACTGTCAGGGCATTGCCTTGATCGTGCAGATCCTCATAACGATACTGACCACCGACACTCAGGTAGTGCTCCCCCAGAATAAACTGTGTATGCGTATCGGCGATGGTATTGGTAAGCTCCATCTTGCGAACGGGGTTACTGTTGGTCTCCTGCTGCAGATAGCTGCTGGAAGAGCCGAAATCATACTGACCATCATGGGTCAGCGCATAGTTGGTGCGCTCGTAGCGATAGAGGCTATCTGTCACCTTGACATCCAGCGAATTGCCGGCAGTGCGATCCCGATCCTGCAGACTGCGACTGGCCTCCAGATCGAAGCGATTCTGCTCATCAGGCTTGAAGCTGAGCACTGCCGTGCCACTGCGAGTCTCCTGCTCGGCAAAACCCTGGGTAAATTTGTCTTCGCCACGATGAGCCAGTTGGCCATTGAAGCGCAGCCCCAACACCCCATCGATCAATGAACCTGCGGTATAGGCATCGGTCTGGAAGCTATTACCGGCATCCTTGTTCTCCTGGAAGGTCGAATCTGCGTGAACCGACCCCTGCCAGGCCAGACCGGTGGTCTTGCGGGTAATCACGTTAATCACACCACCCATGGCATCTGAACCATAACGGGATGACATGGGACCACGGACGACCTCAATGCGTTCGATCGCCTGCAGTGGCGGCAGCCAGCCCTGCTCGATACCAGCTTCATCGCTATTGGGGCGAGTACCACGACTATCCACCTTTTTGCCATCAACCAGCATCAGGGTGTATTTCGATCCCATACCGCGAATGCTGATATCACTGCTGCTGCCACCGCCAGTCACCACAACACCGGGAACATCCTTCAGGGCATCGGTCACATCGCGATAGGCCCGCTTCTCCAGCTGCTCACGGGTAATCACAGAGATGGAGGCAGCAGAGTCTTCAATCTTCTGCTGGAAGCCGGAAGCGGTGACGACCATCACCTCTTGTTTGGCTGCGTGGGCCTGGGTCGCAAGAAGGGAGCAGACCAGCAAGGCAAGCTTGTTCGGTTTCACTGTTGTCATGTTTTAGCCTGAACGTTTTTAGTAGGAAGGTGGCGTATTCCCTTACTTCATTCGTTACAACGCCTTGGCATCCGGCCAGGTGCAGCATCAAAAAAGGCTCATTTGAAAAGCACTTTATTAATCAGCCCGCATTGTAACTCCCCCCCCCCCCAATAATTCAAATAATAATCATTATCGTTCTCCTCGTATGGTATTCCTGCTGCAAAACAGCTCATTCTTGATAAGAGACTGTTTTAATGGAATAAATCTATAAACAAACAAGGGGATTACACAAACAAGAGGAAGTGATGACGTACCATTGCAAGACGGCCTGATTTAATCCTCAAGCTCTATCAGCTCGCTGCGGAACAATATGGCCAAGATGGGATGTGCTGCGATACAGAGTTGGAAATAGTAGCCAGAACGCCAACAGGGGAAGGTATTGCCATCGTGGTGGGATGTCGGCAACTCACCAGCAGACTAAAAACATCAAAACCCAGTCGTGAGGCCGGGCTTTGTGTTGGTTCTGGTGTGCAAACCTGTGGGACTTATGGGCAAAAATCGCCCATAGCAAAAAGGCCTTCCCAATCGGGAAGGCCTTCAAATTAGTGGCGGAGCGGACGGGACTCGAACCCGCGACCCCCGGCGTGACAGGCC
>NZ_JBFODV010000167.1:0-9345 GCF_040908495.1 Aeromonas sp. R1-1
CGGGTTATCCAGCAGACCGGTGGCCAGTTCGCGGATCTCGTCGGCGAAGGTGGCAGAGAAGAGCAGGTTCTGACGCTTCTTCGGCATCAGGGCCAGGATGCGGCGGATGTCGCGAATAAAACCCATGTCGAGCATGCGATCCGCTTCGTCCAGTACCAGGATTTCCACCTCGTCGAACTTGACGGCGTTCTGGTTGTAAAGATCCATCAGGCGGCCAGGACAGGCCACCAGCACGTCCAGACCACGGCGAGTCGCCATCATCTGCGGATTGATGCTGACGCCGCCGAAGACCACGTGGCTGCGCATCGGCAGGTGTTTGCCGTAGTTACGCACGCTCTCGCCCACCTGGGCGGCCAGCTCGCGAGTCGGGGTCAGCACCAGCGCACGAATGCGGTTCGGAGAAACCTTGCGCTTGCTCTCCATCAGACGTTGCAGCATCGGCAGGGTAAAGCCTGCGGTCTTGCCGGTCCCTGTTTGGGCCGCCGCCATCAGATCGCGGCCAGCCAGAACGGCGGGGATCGCTTGCTGCTGAATGGGAGACGGGGTGTCGTAGCCTTGTTCGGCAACGGCACGCAACAAGGGTTCGGCCAGACCGAGGGAAGTAAAACTCATAATTACCTGCTAGAGATAGGGGCGCCGGGGATTTGTGGTGGGGCTCCTCTGCTGAGCCGATGCCATCTCACAAGATCTGGGCCTATTGAGAAAACAACGATTTCCCCGGGGAGCAGAGCAAAGGGGAAAGAATAGAGGCGCAGTCTAACGGAGTTGCCCGGGATAAACGAGAAAAATGTGATGCTCCTCCCAGCACGAACAGAAAATCCCCCTCCTGCCCCCCGAATAATCCCGTTGATTGATGTAGCACGCACCACACTATTAACTGGCAACACAATATCAGCCCTCGCAGGCATGACTCGCAGGGCAAAAGCAAGGGATAGAAGAACACAATAACGAGGTTTAGCTATGACCACGCCATATCGTCCCCGCGGCAGCTGGCAGGCAAGGATTGGCCTGCTGCTTCTGCTGCTAAGCCCTGCACTGCAGGCCAGTCAGACCCTGACCGTGGCCTGGAGTCACTGGCCCCCCTTCAGCCAGATCAACAACCGGGGTGAGCTGGATGGGCTGGATGTCAGCCTGACCCGCCAGATCCTCACCCAGGCGGGCTTTGCCCCCAAGTTTCGCGAACTTCCCTGGGCGCGGGCACTGCATCTGGTAGAACACGATCAGCTGGATGTGGCGATGGCCGCCCTCCCTCTGCCGGAGCGCCAGAGCTATGCCCGCTTCTCGACCCCCTACCGCCAGAGTGCCTATGTGCTGCTGAGCAATGACCCTATCCCCGGCCATCAGGATCGCTGGGCGCAGCTCGATAATCTGCCCGCGTTGTGCAACGAGAAAGGGCTCAAGATAGGCAAATTGCGCGGCACTCGCCCCATGCATCAGATGGATAGCTGCCCGGCGCTTAAAATGGCGACCGAATACAACGCCGATGAGCGGATGATCGATCTGCTGCTGGCTCGCCGCCTCGATGGCATCATCATGGAGTGGCAATATGCCCGCTACCGGCTGGCCCAGCTGGGGGCCGAAGAGTTTATCAGCTGCCAGCTGTTGCTACACCACCAGCCGGTCAGTCTGATGTTTGCCAAAAACAGCGTGAGCGAAGAACAGATCCTCAAAGTCAACGAGGCCATTCATGCCTTGCCCAAACCCCACAACAAGTTCTCGCCCCCCAGCTGTCGCCTCAATGCCGATCCGGGCGCCGCGGATCTGCTGACCCGCACTCTCCGCAAGCATTGACGGGATAAGCCGCCACCTGAAATAGCAAAGGCGACCCGAAGGTCGCCTTTTTGGTATTGTCGAACTTGTTCCCCAAACAGGGAGCGATCAGTCGATAAGCAGCAACAGCGATCAGCGCAGCTGCGGGGTATGGGTCAACACCCCCTGATTCTGGGCGCGATGGCGCAGCAGGTGATCCATCAACACCAGCGCCAGCATGGCTTCGGCGATGGGTACGGCGCGAATGCCGACACAAGGATCGTGACGACCCTTGGTGACCATCTCGATTGCCTCGCCTTCGGTATTGATGGTCTTGCCCGGCACAGTGATGCTGGAAGTCGGTTTGAGCGCCATGCTCACCACGATATCCTGACCCGATGAGATCCCACCCAGAATGCCGCCCGCATGGTTGCTGGCAAAGCCCGCCGGGGTCATCTCGTCGCGATGCTCGGAGCCTTTTTGCTCCACTACCGCAAAGCCGTCACCGATCTCCACCCCTTTCACCGCATTGATACCCATCATGGCATGGGCGATATCGGCGTCGAGGCGATCAAACACCGGCTCACCCAGGCCCACCGGCACATTGCGCGCAATGACCTGCACCTTGGCACCGATACTGTTGCCCTCTTTTTTCAGGTCACGCATGTATTGATCAAGCTCTTCCAGCTTGCCCGCATCGGGGAAGAAGAAGGGATTCTGCTCAATCTGCGCCACATCGAACGCCTCGGCCTTGATGGGGCCGAGCTGGGAGAGAAAACCGGTGATCTCGATGCCATGCACCTGTTTGAGGTACTTCTTGGCGATCGCCCCCGCCGCTACCCGCATCGCGGTCTCGCGTGCCGAGGAGCGACCACCGCCGCGATAGTCCCGCTGACCATACTTTTGGTGGTAGGTGTAGTCAGCGTGACCCGGCCGGAACAGATCTTTGATGTCGGAGTAATCCTTGGAGCGCTGATCGGTATTCTCGATGAGCAGCCCGATGGAGGTGCCGGTGGTCTTGCCCTCGAATACCCCGGAGAGGATCTTAACCTCATCCGGCTCGCGGCGCGGCGTGGTGTAGCGAGAAGTGCCCGGCTTGCGCCGATCCAGATCCCCCTGCAGATCCGCCTCACTGATCTCCAGCCCCGGCGGGCAGCCGTCGACCACGGCCCCCAGCGCCAGGCCGTGGCTCTCGCCAAAGGTGGTGACCCGAAAGAGTTGACCAAAACTGTTCCCTGCCATGCGCGCTCCTGCTTAGTTCTTGTAGATGGCGAAATGATCCTGATACTGCACCAGCTCGTCACGGGTCATCACAAAGACGCCGTGGCCGCCGTTTTCGAATTCAACCCAGGTAAAGGGGATCTCGGGGAACTGGGCTTCCAGATGGATCATGCTGTTGCCCACTTCGACCACCAGCACGCCGTTATCCTTGAGGAAATCTGCCGCATGGGCCAGCAGACGCTTGGTCAGCTTGAGACCATCGGAGCCGGACGCCAGCGCCAGCTCGGGCTCGTGACGGAATTCATCCGGCAGATCCGACATATCTTCGGAGTCCACATAGGGCGGGTTGGAGACGATGAGATCGTACTTGTCGCCCGCCGGCAGATCGCGGAACAGATCGGAGCGGATCGGAATGACCTGCTGCTCCAGCCCGTGATCGTTGATGTTGCGCTCGGCCACGTTCAGCGCATCGATGCTGATGTCGATGGCATCCACTTCCGCTTCCGGGAACTCGTGGGCCATGATGATGGCGATACAGCCGGAGCCGGTGCACAGGTCCATGATCCGGGTCGGTTCATGTTTGAGGAAGGGCGCGAAACGGTTGGCCACCATCTCGGCAATGGGGGAACGGGGAATGAGCACCCGCTCGTCCACGTAGAACTCCCAACCGGCATACCAGGCCTTGTTGGTCAGATAGGCGGCCGGTACCCGCTCCTGTACGCGGCGGATAATCAGCTCGGCGATACGGTGACGCTCGCTGCTGGTGAGACGGGAGTGGCGCATGGCCGGGTCTACATCCGGTGGCAGATGTAACGCGGGCAGTACCAGCTGCACAGCTTCATCCCAGGCGTTGTCGGTTCCATGACCGTAAAAAATCCCGGCGTCGTTGAAACGACTCATGGCCCAACGCAACATGTCCTGGATGGTGTGCATCTCGGCAACCACCTCATCGATAAATATCTTGTCCAAATCCACCTCCAAGTCGAGTAATATCCGGCCCGAGCCCCGTTTACGTTGCGGGCAAGACGCATACCTAATACATGAGCATCTGATGAAAAAAACGCCCTCACCGACAGACGAGGAAACCCTGCTGTTCCGCGATGCGATAAAAGGTACCCGGAAAATCAAGCAAGATACCATAAGGGCCGAGTTACGCCCGGTCAAGCAGAAACGCGAATTGCGCGAAACCCGCGAAAAGCTTGGGGTTGACCACTATTTCAGCGATGAGTATCAGCCCCATCTCGACGATGATGGGCCGACCCGTTACGTGCGGGAAGATGTGTCAAAATTTGAGCTGAAAAAGCTCAAGCGGGGCATTTATCCGCCGGAGATCTATCTCGATCTGCACGGCATGAATCAGCAGCAGGCAAAACAGGAGCTGGCCGCCCTGCTCACCCTCTGCCAAAAAGAGAACATTCACGTCGCCTCGGTGATGCACGGCATCGGCAAACATATTCTCAAGCAGCGCATTCCCAGCTGGCTGGCCCAGCACCCCAATGTTCGCGCCTTCCATCAGGCTCCCCGTGAATGGGGCGGCGACAGCGCCATTCTGGTGTTGCTGGATATCGAAGAGTAGTTAGCCAAACGACCACACTATACTGAATATCAATACGTTATTCGCCGTGGAGGTCGCATGTTTACACAGGGTTCCCATGCCGACATAAAGTCATCTCTCGACGCCATCGGCGCAGCCGTGGCGGTGTTCAGCCTCGACAAGGATGATCACTTTGTGCTGGTCTCTGCCAACGATACCTTTGCCAAGGCGTTCGAGCTGGATGTCCTTGGCAGCATTGGCAAACAGCTGAGCGAGATGTTTCCCCGCTACATCACCAATACCATCGAGCCACCAATGCACGAATGTGTGCGCATGCAGACCGGGCTCGAGAGCGAGCTGCCCATCGACAGCCTCTCGCGTACCAGTTGGTGGCGCTTTATTCTCTCCCCAATCATCCCCGAGCAAGCCCGGATCAACCGGATCATCGTCACCGCCATCGACATCACCGCCAGGATGCAGCTGGAAGAGGCGCTCACCACCAGTCGCCGTCGCTTCGAAGCGGTGGTCAACTCCGCCTATGACGGCATCATCAGTGTCAGCAGCGAATCACGCATCGAGCTTATCAATACCGCCGCCTGCGAGATGTTCGGGATCGACGAGAGTTATCTCGGCAAGCGGCTGGAAACCCTGCTGCCACAGCGTTTTCGCGCCAATCACGAGACCTATTTCAAAGCCTTCAGCAGCTCCCCCATCAATTCGCGCCCGATGCATGCCCGCGCCTCGGTGATGGGGCTGCGCCGCGATGGCAGCGAATTTCCGCTGGAGGTGACCATCGCCAAGATCAATCTGGGCCCGACCACCGAGATGACCGCCATCTTGCGGGATATCTCGGAGCGAGCCCGACTGGTGGAGGAGTTGAAGGTCGCCGCCACCACGGATCCCCTCACCGGCATTGCCAACCGGCGCCGCTTCAACGAGCTGGTCAACGCCGAGATGCAACGCTGCCAGCGTTTTGGCCATACCATGAGCCTGCTGCTGATCGATATCGACCACTTCAAGGAAGTCAACGACACCTTTGGCCATCAGCAGGGAGATCTGGCAATCCTGAGTCTGGTGAAACGGATCAGCAAACAGCTGCGGGAGGTGGACATGCTGGGTCGCTGGGGTGGCGAAGAGTTTATCGTGCTGCTACCGGAAACCTCCCTCGAGCTCGCCTGGGCCAGCGCCGAGCGGATCAGGCTAGCCATCGAATCCCAGCACCATGCACTGGACGGGGCTCTTGAGATCTCCCTCACCATCAGTATCGGGATCAGCGCCAGCAAGGGCAGCCATGACACTGTAGAGAAGATGGTTAGACGAGCCGACACTGCCCTCTATCTGGCCAAGAAACAGGGGCGCAACTGCTGCCGCAAAGAGGAACCGGAGCCAATCTGATGGCGCACGCCCTTCCCTCTGGTGACACTGCTAACCAGTGCCTGCAGAGATAACCAACCACAACGTACACAAAAAGCAGGCTACTCTCTTCGGTAGCGCTGCTTTTTTCATTCTGCTTTTGGTGCACTTTTCAATCACAACCATCAAGGGGACGGCTAAAGCGCAGTGGGCCGCCATCAGCCAGAGAGAGCCTCACCGACAGCATGCCGCCGTTGGGCAATTGCCACTCGAAGAAGTCATCAAATCCGGCAATCGTTACGGCACGGATCACCTTGGCGACCACACCATGCGCCACCAGCAATATCCGCTCCCCGTGCATGGTCGAAGCAAGTTCTGTTAGTCCCTGCGAGACCCGGGCAATCACCTCATCAATGGTTTCACCACCGGGTGGAGATTCAGCCCAGCGCCGGGTGATATTGCGCGCCCACAGCTCGGGATAGCGTGTTCTTGCCTCTACCTGCGTTAGCCCTTCAAACAGGCCGACATCCCGCTCACGAAAGGCAGGCACAAGCTCCACAGGCAATCCCAGCTGACGAGACAAGATGGCAGCACTCTCCCTTGTTCGCAGCAGGGGGGACGCCAGCAGCCGATCGAACGGCGGCTCTGTCACAGCCACCTTCTCAGCCAGACAAGAGATCTGGCGCACGCCATCGTCATTAAGCCCGATATCCAGTGCACCTTGATACCGTCCTTCCGCATTGGCTTGCCTCTCACCATGGCGGATCACCACCAGTTCCATGGTGCACTCCTCTTTCCTGCTATCTACTTAGTGATTAAACCGCATACGACTTCCCATTCGGATAAGGAGACGACAATCCCCATTCATCTGCGCACCTTAACTATTATTTTAAATCGAGCAAGATTACCTCGCTCGCAGTAAAAAACATCCGCCGAACTACATACTCTCATCCGTAAACGAATAGATACACATGACTTTTACATCCAATATGTTCATTTTTTCTCTCTGTGAAATAAATGTCACCAAGGTGATACCATGAATTGATAGATGGGAAGAATAAACACCCTCATCATAAATAAGACAAAGATGGCGTCATGGGTGAACTCTTCTAACCCATCGTTTAGCAAAACATCACACAACGTTTTTTGAATATTACTAAGCCCAGCCATCAATAAAGTTTGATATGGACCGTTTACGTCACTTTAATCGGGAAAGAAAAGCTGGCTGGGAAATATAGTTCCCCCTCCAGATTGATGGATCTTTTTTCAATCGCTGCCACATATTATCTCATACCATAAAAATATATAAAAAGGGGGCCAAGCCCCCTCTCCTTATCAATCAATGGATGGACTATCTCTTTTATTGGGTTGTCACCAACGCCCAGGGGCCACCTTTGGCGGGATCATCCCCTTGCGTCCACCATTTGGCCTGATAGACGGCGCCCTTGTAGCTCACCTTGCTGCCAGCGGTGTAGACCTTGGTCGCTTCCCAGGCCGGGGTGCCACCGATGGGGGGTTCGCTCGGATCGACCGGCGGTGGAGTCAGTTTGTCCACGACCCGCACTTTCGGCCAGTTGGCGTGGGAGCCGTAGAAGTTGGTCACGCACTTCTCGTAATCACCCGGCACCAGCGCAGAATAAGCGGTCTGAAAGCCCACCAGCTCGCACTCGAAGGAGTAACCGCCCGGGCGATCCGGATAGTACTTCCAGTTGCCATCCCAGTTGGTGTAGAGCACGTCAGTAGCGCCGTTGAGATTGAGGCTGCCATAGGGAGTCTGCTGCCAGCAGGTGTTCTTCTCATCCGCCTTGATCGGGATCTGGTAGTGGTTGGCCAGCCCTTCCCAGTAGCGAATACGGTTGACCGGCTGCCCCTTGTCCTTGTTCTGTTCACCACACTCGATGCCGCCGTTGATGACGTTGATGGTGGTACCAAAGCCATAGCCGATACCGGCGTCAGCTTCCCGTTTGGAGGGTACCCAGGTGCGATCAATCACGTGCAACATGGCCGGTTTCGGGGCCTGCGGGGTGAGGAAAAACCAGATGGCAGAAGCGAGGTTGAGCCAGGAGTCAGCCACCAGCCCCGGGTTGTTGAGCAGCACGGAGGCATCGCCATCGAACATCGCTTCGGAGAAGGCGCCGTAGTTGAAGTGGTAAGAAAGCTGCTTGGCGCCGCGGCCGAAATACCCCTGACCCGTGCTGCAAGGCCACTTCTTGTTCTGCCAGTCGTTCTGGCCACAGCCGGTGGTATAGCCGGTCTGTCCCTCTGACCAGCCCATCTCCCGCACATGCACCAGCGCCTGTTGCCACTCCTCCAGCCCCAGCGGGTTATCGGAGACGTTCTCCTTGGCAATATGGCCACCGGTCTCCTGAGAGAAGTGGGCAAAGGCCGTCACAATGGATTTTTTACAGATCGCATCAGAGTCGCGACCGTCAGTATATTCACCACAGAACGCAGGGAATTTACCAATGGCTCGCAAGAAGCGGACATAAGTATATTCCGGCGCTGCCATCTGGGTTAAATATTCCCATTCAGATTGGGGAAATACCCGTTCAACCCGTTTTACGTTGTCAGGATTGCTTGCCAGACCCGGTTCAATGGCATCAACGATTTTATTAGACCGAGTGGCCAATGCCTTGGCCCATATTGCATACATGGGATTGGCCGTCTTGGCTTTTTCCATGGCTGCCAGATCCAGGGCCGCAATGACATATCCTCCCGCATTTTGCGGATCGGGTTGAATATTCATGGCTGCACTCATTGCGGCATAGCTTGGCAATGCGCAGGCGGCAGCGATCAGCCAGGCACAACGCTTGGGTTTGAACATGTTTATCGTCCTTGTTTGAATTAATGCGTTCCAAGAATAGGTGTTTCAACAACTAAATTCACGATGAGAATTAAGAAATAAGCAGAATTTGTGAGCCATTTCACCTTGTGATATTCAGTGCAGCTGAAACAAAGGAAAAGAACCCAAACGAAAACGTCAGAGCATGATCTGTCGCCCATTTTTAGAACAGTTGAGACGGCCAGGTGGCCTGCCATACGGTCATTGTTCGTGATGAAAAAAATGGCTGACAGGCTCAACCTGTCAGCCATCATCAATGTTCAAGAAAAATGCTCAAAATAGCCGGATGTCAGGTACGCACGGCACGGATCAGGATATTGCGCGGGGTCATGGGTTTGGCACAAAACTCCCCCACTTCGACCCGATAGCCCTGCTCTTGCAAAAAGAGCGCGCGATCCAGCGCCAGCCAGATCTCGAGGGGACGGCGAAACAGGTGGCGCACCAGCTCCATGCGGGCGACATCACCAAAGCGGCGCTCCCCGTGTTCCAACCAGGCGGGATACTCCAGCCCGGCGGGCAGCACAATCCCTTTGCGCTCTGCAGCCCAAACGCAGAATGCCTCGAAGGTGCCGGTCAACAGGCTCTTTTGCATATTGGGCACCGGCAGATACTCATCCACCCCGCGCACCTGACGCTGCAGGCAGTC
>NZ_JBFODV010000168.1:0-8413 GCF_040908495.1 Aeromonas sp. R1-1
ATAAACCACTGGGGCAACAGCCCCGGCAACAGATGGGTGCGCCAGCGACGCAGCGCCCCCATCCCCTGACAACGGGCCAGCACCACATAGTCGCTGCAGGCGATCCGCCGCGCTTCTGCGCGGAGAATGAGAGCCAGTTTGGGCCAGTGGGTGAGCGCCACCGCCAGGATCACCCCGCGCATGCCCCCCCCAACGGTAAAGCAGATCAGGATCAGCAGCAGCATATGGGGCAGCGCCAGCATGGCGTCGATGAGCAGCCGCACCGCCACATCACATCTGGGGTGAATGAGCGACACGCTTGCCGCCACCATGGCCAGCAGGCCACTGCAGAGAGCCGTGCTGATGCCAAGCTCCAGACTGGTGAGGGTACCCTGAAAGGCGCGCAACCAGAGATCCCGCCCCATCTGATCGGTGCCAAACCAGTGAGCCAGCGAGGGGGGCTGCTGGCGCGCCAGCAGATCCATCGGCACATCCTGATGAGAGAGGCTCCAGCCGTAAGTGGCCAGCAGCGCCAATCCGAGCAGGGCAAAAACCAGCCGCAGTATGGAGGGAAGCGGATTAAACAGCATGCTCACCCTCCCAGCCACGATTGATGCGGGCCAGCAGCAAACTGGCCACCGTATTGCCAATAAAGACCAGCAGGGTACAGAAGAGCACTATGCCCATCAGCAAGGGAATATCGCCCCGCAGCCCTGCATCCACGGTGGCCTGGCCGAGCCCCGGATAGGAGAAGACCTTCTCCGCCAACAGCGAGCCGCCAATCAGCTCGCCAAGGGAGGCAAACTGCAGGCAGAGCGCCGGGGTCAGGGCGTGGCGCAGCACATGAAAACGCAGCATGGGCCAGCCGCCATCCCCCTGAGCGCGGGCGTAGCGGATAAAGTCGCTCTCCAGCACCTCGGCCACCCGCCCCCGGGTATGCAGGGCAATATTGCCCACCCCGAGCAGGGCAAGCGTGGTCACCGGCAGCAACAGATGGCGTGCTCGCATAGCCCAGTCAGCCTCATCGGCGGAGAGGCCAGGCGCCCAGGCGCAGCAGACTGGCAGTAGCGGCCAGTGCACCGCAAACAGGGCGAGCAGCAACAGGCCGACCCAGAAGGTAGGCAAGGAAGCGAGCAGGTAGGCGAAGCGGCAGATAAGGCGATCGGGCCAGCGATTGAGATAGCGACCGGCGCAGAGGCCAAGCAGAATGCCGAAAAAGCCGGAGAGCAGCCAGGCACCCGCCAGCAGCAGGAAGGAGGCAGCAAAGCGCTGGCCTATGACCTCACCCACCGGTGCGTTGTAGAGCATGGAGTAGCCGAGATCCCCCTGCAGCACCTGGGTAAACCAGCGCCAGTAGCGCAGCCAGAGCGGCTGATCCAGCCCCCAGCGGGCGGCGATACGGGCGTACTGTTCCGGCGGCACATGGAGCAGGTCGTTGCCAATATAGGCCTTGATGGGGTCGATGGGGGAGTAACTCAGCAGCACAAAGGTGGCAACAGAGACCAGACAAAGCAGCCCTGCCAGACGCAGCAGGGCTTTTAGCAGCAGATAACCTGAATGACTCAAGGGCGAACTTAACGGCACGTCCACCGCCAATCCTGCAGGTTGTTGAGCAGGGACCAGCTACCGTGGATTTCCGGCGCCCCCTTGCCAAGATCGATGCAACGGTTGGCGAGATAGGTGTGCTGCACATTGAGCAGCCAGGCCCAGGCGGCATCTCCCTGCACTCCGGCGCCGGTCTTGCCATCCCACTCCACCTGCTGCCAGAACGGCACGGCCGCCTGCCAGTTCGGGGCATCCAGCGCCTGCTTGAGGTGGCCATCCACCACAGGGTTGCTGTAGTAGCCCGGATTGTAGAACTCCACGCCACCGGAACCGCTCTGGTAGTGGTGATAGAGCTCCATGGGATCCAGACTCCCCCACCCCATCAGCACCGGATTGGCGTGCATCTCCCGCTCCACCTGCTCCCAGCTGCCGGACTTGAGGCTCACCTCAAGGCCAATGGGTTTGAGCATGGCGCGCACCGCTTCCGCCAGATCCCGGCGGGTACTGTCGCCACTGGTGTACCAGAGGGTAAAGGCGGCTCTCAGGTCACCCTTGCGGCGAATACCGTCACTGCCCATCTTCCAGCCAGCCTCATCGAGCAGGGCGTTGGCATGGGCGGCATCACCATCCTTGAAGGCGGTGGCTTTATTCAGCCAGGGCAGGCCTTCCACCGCGCTGTAGGCGGGGATGGCGTGTCCTTCCAGCAGCTGATCCGCCAGCAGCTTGCGGTCGATGGCGTAGTTGATGGCACGGCGCACCGCCACATCGGCAGTCACGTCGTTGCCGATGGGATAACCCTTGGCATCCTTGCCACCCGCAGGCGGAATAGGGAAAACGATGCCACGGTTCTCGACACTCGGTCGCACCCAGAGCTTGAGGGAAGCTGGCACGGTGGGCGCCAGCGACGGGGCGATGCGCACCACATCGAGCTGGCTGCTCTGGGCCGCGGCATAGGCGCTCTCTTCGTCGATAAAGACAAACACCAGCCGTTTGAAGTCATTGTTGCCACCGACGTAATAGGGGTTCGCCTCCACCACCAGTTGCTGGCCGGGCAGGAAGCTCACCAACCGGTAGGGGCCGGCACCGACCGGCTTTTGGGCATACGCTTTTGCGTCGTAATCCCGCTTCGACACTATCCCCAAGGATCCCAGCACGTTGACGAAGGTGCTCTGGGGGGCACTCAGGGTAATGGCAACTTCGGTAGGCGAGAGCACCTTGGCCGAGACAAAGTTGCCCATGTCGATCTTGCCGCCACCCTTGGCTGCGCTGTTGTAGGTGAAGGCCACATCCTCGGCGGTGAGCGGCGCGCCATTGGAGAATTTCAAATCCGGCTTGAGGCGGATAAGCCACCCCTTGCCATCCTGGCTCGGAGTCACCGTTTGGGTGAGCACGTTCTGCCAGCTGAGGTCGGCGTTTTGTTTGAGCAGCGGGCTGTGCAGCAGCAGATAGCTGCCGTGACTCCAGCCAAGCAGAGGGTCAAACCCTTCGGTGGGTTCAGCTCCGATGGCGAGCTTGAGCTCGGCAGGCACAGGTTGGGCTGCGGCCAGCGCCGCGTGAGAGGCAGTGCCCAGCAGCAGAGTCAACAGGGCGGCAGCACTGGTGCCACAGTAATGGCGAAGGGAATTGCGTGGAACAGTCATGGGGATCCTTCTTGTTTTGTACCACTCACGGATCATCACTCAAAAAAGAGGTGGAATGCGTGTCTGAACATGGGAGTGAGGGGCCAAAATGGCCCCCTATTCTAAACTTGATTTCGCGTGAAACCTAGCGACTATGCCGGTTAACCGCGCCGGGCACCGAATAGCCGTCTGCGACCCAGATCCACGCCGCCAGCCCCTTGCTGCACCGGCAAGGAGAGCAGCATCTTGAGGGTGCTGCTCACCAGCGTTCTACCCTGATCAGCACCGAGATGGGGATCGAGCGGCGACATCAGGGAGCAGGCCAGCAGCTGACCACTTTCGGGCAATTCACCCACCATAAAGGTCATGTTGCCGCAGGGGAGCTGCAGGGCGAGCCGATCGCTGCTGCTGCGAATCGGCCAAAGCTGATCCGGCCCCGGCAGCACCACCACGCTCAGCATCCAGGGGGTGAGCACACAGCCAAGCCACTGCCCTTCAAACAACGTGCACTCCGCCACTATGGGCATGCTGGCGTGATAAAAGGGCAACGTCTGCATCTCTTCGCGAGCGATCCGTTCGTACTGGGCTACCAGCAAGGGTGCTGGATTGCTGGCAAAACCGGCAAACTCCTGTGCCGTCTCCGGTACTATCTCCAGCACTCTCTCGACCTCGCTTAAATGGGACTGCGCCATAAGCCCTCCCGCGCTTGTTCAGCTTTCTCCTGCTCAGAGAGCGGGATGGCAGGGGCACCGACACTGGCCAGCAGGGTCAAAATCCGATCCGTCGCCTCCCCCATGGCAGCCGCCACCACAGGGGTGAGGCCGATGCGGGGCTCGAGGGATTCGGGCTCGACCCCGATCAGGGTGAGCCGCTTGGGCGACTCCCCCGTCATATGCAGCGCCGAGAGCACATCCGCCAGCCCCAGCTGATGGGGGGAGATCTTGCGGCCAAACAGGGTCGGGATCTCCTCATCTTTCAGAGTCACTACGGTGCCCGGCGGATTACCGCTGCGCACCGCATCCGCCAAAATGATGTGATCGCGACTGGCCATCGCTTCGAGCAATTCCATGCCGGCGGTACCGCCGTCGAGCAGCTCGATGCCGGGGGCGAAACGGTAGTTGCGCCCCAGCCCCTCGACGATGCGAACCCCCACCGCCTCATCGCTCAACAGCAGGTTGCCGACGCCCAGGATCAGGATGTTCATCACAACACCTTCACCTGAGTCGTTTCGCCATTTTGGGTATCCACCACATGCACCGCACAGGACATGCAGGGGTCGAACGAGTGGATGGTGCGCACCACTTCCAGCGGCTTGGCGGGATCCGCTACCGGGGTGCCCACTAGCGCCTGCTCGTAGGGACCGGGCTCGTCGTTGAAGTTGCGCGGGCCCGAGTTCCAGGTCGATGGCACCACCGCCTGATAGTTCTCGATCTTGCCGCCCTTGATGACGATCCAGTGGGAGAGCATGCCGCGCGGCGCCTCTTCAAAGCCCACTCCGCGAAACTCCTTGTCTGCCGGGATCTCGGCCTTGATGTAGGCGGTGGTATCCCCCTTGCCGATGTTGTCCACCAGCGCCTTCCACTGATGGGACAGGGTGTCTTTGAGCACACAGCAGCGCACCGCACGGCCGATGATGCGGCCCATGGTGGAGTGCAGCTGTTCGGTCTTGATGGCCGAGCCGGTGAGCGCCTTGTAGATGCCGTTCAGCTGATCGAAGTGCGCCACCGTCTCCGGGTGTTTGGCGGCCAGCTTGACCAAGAGGTCTGCGAGCGGCCCCACCTCCACCACCTTGCCGTAGAAGGTGGGGGATTTTACCCAGGAGTATTTGCCGTCATCCTGCCAGCCGGTGTAATTAGGCTCGGTCTTGCCCTCCCACGGCTTGAGGGGCTCGTCATCCTTGTACCAGGCGTGCTTGTTGCTCTCGGCGATGCCCTCCATCAGCCAGCCATCCTGATGGCTCTCGATGGGGCGATAACCCGCCAGATTGCCATTCTCGATATAGCCGCCCGGCATCAGGAAGCTGCCACCGTTGGCGTCGGTGGGGAGCTCCGGCACGCTCAGGTAGTGCTTGGCCCCCTGCCCCAGACCCAGCCACTCGGGGTAGTGGGCAGCGATGATGGCGGCATCCACCTTGTAGACCTGCTCGATAAACTCGCCGAGACGGTCGATAAAGCTCTTCACATAGAGCAGCCGCTCCAGGTTGAGCACGCTTGGTGCATCCAGATTGATGGGGTTGGCCACGCCGCCCACCGCCAGATTCTGGATGTGCGGGCTCTTGCCACCGAGGATGGCGACAATGCGGTTGGCATCGCGCTGGCACTCCAGCGCCTGCAGGTAGTGGGCCACGGCGATGAGGTTTACCTCCGGGCTCAGCTTCATCTCCTTGTGACCCCAGTAGCCGTTGGCAAAGATGCCGAGCTGACCGCTCGCCACCAGCGCGCGGATCTTGTCCTGCACCTTGGTCAGTTCATCGGCACTGTTGAGGGACCAGGTTGATACCCCCTTGAGCATGTCCGCCGCTTTTTGCGGATTGGCCTCAAGGGCCGCGGTGATGTCCACCCAGTCCAGCGCGGAGAGCTGGTAGAAGTGGACGATGTGATCGTGGATGTTGTGGGCCGCGATGATGAGGTTGCGGATGTACTGGGCGTTGACCGGCACCTTGGCGCCGATGGCGTTCTCCACCGCCCGCACCGAGGCGATGGCGTGGATGGAGGTACATACCCCGCAGATGCGCTGCACTATCATCCAGGCATCGCGCGGGTCGTTGCCCTTGACGATCTCCTCCATCCCGCGCCACATGGTGCCGGACGACCAGGCTTTGGTCACTTTTCCGCCTTCGATTTCGCAGTCGATACGCAGGTGCCCCTCAATGCGGGTGATGGGGTCTATGGTGATACGTTGGCTCATACGTTGGCTTTCCCTCGGGCCTGATAATCTTGGTGAACACGTTCAAGTGATGGCAGTACCGGCAGCAGCCGGATCAACAGCAAATAGGCACACACCTCGATGGCAACGAAGCCCAGAGAGATCAGCACCTCCTCCGCAGAGGGGAAGTAGTGGTAGCCATTGCCGGGGTTGAAGGCGAGCAGGGAGTAATCCAGTCGCCAGAGGGCGGCGCCCAGCAGCATGCTGAGGGCCCCCAGGAACAACATGCGCGAATCGCGGCGGCTCTTGTCCCAGTGGAACACCAACAGCGGGAAGATCATCAGCGCAATCTCGCTCCAGAACATGATGGAGAAGCGATTGAACTCGGAGAGATACTCCGACTTGTCGTGGATGACGATCTCGGCAAAGCGCAGCGCCACAAACAGGATCAGGAAGATATCGATCACCTGGGTCAGCTTGTAGAAGAGCGACTTCTCATTGGGGCCCCGCCCCGCCAGTCCCGCCTGCACCAGAGAGCCCTCAAATACCACGATGGAGAAGCCCATGATAAATGCGGTCAGCAGCGAAAAGACCGGCAGCAACTCGTAGCTTTGCCAGAGCGGATGGATCTTCTCCCCCGCCACGATCATCAAGGATCCCATCGAGGATTGGTGCATGGTGGGCAACAGAGCCCCCAGCGCCAGCACGAAGAACATGATCTTGTTGAGGCGAATGAGTGACGCCTTCCAGCCGAACTTCTCCAGCAGCACGGGAGCGAACTCCAGCGCCATCACCCCGATATAGATGGTCATGCAGACCGCCGTCTCGAACAGCACCGAGGAGGTGTTGAAGTGACCGGGCAGGTAAAAGTACGGCAGGTTCCAGTAACGCCCCACGTCGATGGTGATGGAGAGGCCGCCCAGCGAGTAGCCAAACAGGCTCGCCAGCAGGGCCGGTCGCACCAGCGGGTGATACTCGCCCCGGTTGAACACATAGACCGCCCAGGCCAGCGCCCAGCCGCCACAGGCGAAACCGGTACCGATCAAGAGATCGAACGAGATCCACAGCCCCCAGGGATAGCCGCCATTCAGATCGGTGACCGAGCCCAGCCCGAAGACGAGGCGTTTTAAAATCAGCATGCCGCACAGCACGGCAAAGGGGGCCAGCACCAGCACAGGCCAGCTGACCAGCTTGCCGCCGAGGGGATACGCCTTGTGGTTACTCATGATCCTTGCCTCCCTGTGTGGTGCCCTGATCCTTGATCTGCGCACTCCCCTGATCATGGCCATCGTCATGATGGTGATCGTGACCATTCTTGGTGTTGCGGCGAATGAGCACCGAAAGGCCGGTCAGCACCACCATGGGCAGCACCATCCCCTTGTAGAGGGTGTGCTGGATATGCTCGGAGCGGGCACCGGAGGAGAGCTCCGGCAGATCGGGCATGTCGAGCTTGGTATAGGGCACCCCGGCCAGCACCAGCACCTGGGTGCCGCCCCCCTCCTTCTCGCCATAGACGTAAGGCTGGTAGTTGGGCACTTCGTGCAGGTAAGGGTCGTTGGCAGAGAGGGTCTGGCGCGGATAGGCATATTCACTGCCCGGAGTCGCCAGCAGGCGACGCTTGGCTTCAGCCATCAGCTCCTCGCGGGTACCGAAAATCACGGCGCCGGTGGGGCACACCTCGACACAGCCGGGCAACTTGCCCTGATCGATCCGCTCAAGCCCCTTCTGGTTGCAGAGCTCGCACTTGTGGATCGCCCCCAGCGGATTGTTGTAGTCATATTTGGGCACATCGAACGGGCAGCCCACCATGCAGTAGCGACAGCCGGTGCAGACGCTCGGGTCGTAGTGAACGATGCCGGTCTTGGGATCTTTTTTAAGAGCCTGCACCGGACAGACAGAGACGCAGTTGGGATCGACACAGTGCATGCACTGCTTCTTGATGTAGGCGTAGCCATCCACCAGCTGATCCTTGTGCTCGCCAGTGCCGCTCTTCCACACCTGAATGATGTTGTTGGTGTAGGGGGTCAGCTTGTCGTTGTTGGACCAGGTTTGCGCCCCAGCTGGATTGGCCGGATTGCCGTTAAGGCGCTGACACTCCGCCACACAGGCCTGACAGCCGACGCAGAGGGTGGAGTCGTAGAGCATGCCGAGTGCGCCGGGAATGGGCGGCTTGTTCTTGGCCGCCGCCAGTGCGGTGCCGGGTACGGCTGTGCCCGCCGCCAGCGCACCGACGGAGGCGAATTTGAGGAAGTTGCGTCTGTTCACGGTTACTCCTCCCGTGATGGGTGCTGCCCGGCTTCGTGGCGTTTCTGCTGGCAACCGAGTTCACGCACCGTCATCAGACTCACCCCCACCAGCACCCCGAGGGCGCCACCGATAAGGCCGGTCGCGGTGGGCGAGGTATA